>JANLQB010000049.1:0-4880 GCA_031367565.1 Verrucomicrobiota bacterium | reverse complement strand
CATTCTCGGCGGGCACGCTTACGCTCTGCCGCGCCCTTGGCCTCACGATGGTGGTCGGCGGCGACAAAGAGCAACTCGAAGCTCTTTCCGCCGACGACAAGCAGCGGCAACTCACGACCTTTCTTTTTATCCAGTCGCAGCCACTCGATGTGGTGAAGAAAGCCGTCAAACTGGCGCGCGAAGATCGCCAAGCGTTCGAGGACGAATATCTCCTACCCTTCGAGCTGGAGCTGCCGGTGACCGCGATGTTCACCGCGATGGCGCAGCTCTAAAAAACCCTCCCCGCCATCGAGGCCGCGCATATCTAAGTCTTCACGCGGCCCAGCGGCAGCAAGAAGGAAGCGACCCCGCCCCCAAACTGATCGAGCCGGTGTGGACGGCGAGTTTCGTCTTCACACTGGCGCGAGAAACGGGATGGCCGGAGCACTTCATCTTCTGGGAACTGCCGCTCTCGCGACTGCTGCAATACCAGCACTGCGCGCTGCGGGCGCACGATGTCTGGACCGTGCCGGTGGCACCGCCCGCGACCACTCAACTCGAACGCCTGCTCACCGGATGGACGCCCCATGAATGCCCGGATGCGATTTGATCTGCGGCCCATTCAGCGCGGCATCAAAGCCCTCGCGCCGCAGGTGAAGAAATCCCGGCGCGAACTCGCCGAGGAAGCCGCGCGCGGTTTTGTGAAAGAAGTCGTCGCCATCACGCCGCCGGCATCGAAGGGCAAGCGTGGCAGCGGCGCGAAGAAGGCCGGTGAAGGCGCCATCATCGCCGATCTAGCGCGCGTCATGGTCGCAGCCGCGAGGCGCAAGGGCGTGACGCTCAACGACCCGGCAGAGATCCACAAACGCCTCCGCGATCCGCACACCGGGCGCATCAATCCGCGCAACCTCAAGAGCCCGTATCCCGTCGATGCCGCCGCGCTGCGGGCGCTCAAACGGCAACTGCTCGCGCGCGTCGGCGAGTTGTCCGCCGGCTGGAATGCGGGTGCGCTAAAGCTCGGCGTGAAACTCCCCGCCTGGGTCACGCGCCACGGTGCCGGACGGAGCGCCATGGCCGTCATCAATACGTTCATGGTCTTTCGGATCATCCTCACCAACGCGGTGAAATACGTGACCAACGTGGAGGGCTACGACCGCCGCATCCAGTCGGCCATCAACATCCAAGGGCGCAAGATGCAGCGCAAAGCCGAGTTCCTTTTGAAACGCGCTCTCCGGCAAGCGGGCTGGAAGTAACGGGAGACGGAATGCTATTGGCTGTCACCAAACTAACGCGGTTCTAGCGCAAAGGCTTTACGCCACCCTTGCGACCCAATCCGAATGCGACGCGATACACGTCAGGCATTTGTAAACGGCCGTCGGGGAGTGGTTGGAGAATACCAAGATTAGTCAGATCCTGAATCAAACCGCTGGCCCCCTTTTCGATCTGCCTAGGGCCAAGCTTTTTCGACGTGCGTGCAGCTTGGCGCACTTCATCCAACGTTCCGTTTGAAGACCATCGCAATTGCAAATCAGTGGGCGAGCACGGAATCGTCACCTGTCCCCGGAGGCTTTCCATAGCTGGGCCAACCCACGGATAGTCTTCAGTAATCTCTTTCACCCGAATGCTGGAGGCCTCCTGAACGCCCCGCCGGATTCCTTCGTGGTGAAGAGCGAATTTCCAATCAGTCGGTGGTTGATGATTCGCAGCGGCGCGAAGCGCGACTTGAAAAGAGCGCGGACTGGCCTGGCCAAAAGAATCCGCGAGATGATTGGGGAGCCATGTGTAGCAGAAGCCACGTTTGTAGTTCGGTCCCATCCACGCTCCGGCGATTGCTTCAAAAACACGCCGCTGCAGTTCTTCATCCGTGCGTAGTGTCATGGGCACCGCCCATGTATTCTCGATTTGCTGCCAAGCCTGTCCACCCAAGGCCTTAGTCTCTCGGCGGAACACGTCGCCACCATCTGGCGCATTTCCCAGATGCTGCCAGAGGAGTCCGTAGAGATCCGCCCTCGTCCAAATCAACGAAGCTTTCGTGCCCGTGAGCTTTGACGCGTCAGGAAATCCTGTTACTTCCACATCTTGGAGCATATCGGGCCGGACAAACACTTTCACGCGAACGCCGCGGCGAGCGCGAAACTCCAATGCTATCTGCAACAAGCCACGCAGGAGCCGACGCAGGTCTTCCCACGAATCTGCCGCAGTATCCAAGGCGTCGAAAACGAACAGGCGTATGCGGCCAGCCGCCACAAGTTTCTCGCCCGCATCGTCAACGGCAGTTTCGAATTCCTCGGGGTGACTACTCACCCACATGACGCGCTCACGCCATGTGTTGCCGGGGGGCTTACCTGATCCATCGAGTAGTTGCGACCCAACGACGGCGCGCCAAATTTGCCGCGGTTCTAAATCGCGCAGGAGGTCTGCGAGAACGTCCTTACTCGGGCATTGCCGCGTGGGCAATCCCGTCCCAAATCCGGCTGAGACCAACATGGAGGAGGTAAGCCGAGCTTTCGGCAGCGTGCCAGCAACCACGCGCCGGTGCTCCTCAGAGAGAAGCGCTGCCCACCAAAGGCTTTTTCCCGCGCCGCGGTTACCCTCGACTAGCATGGTATCGGGATCAATCGCCCGCGCATGGCTCAGTGGGGCGTAAAGGAACCTCGGATCGGGAGGCGCCGTTCCGAATTGCGCGCTCTGTTCAGGCAACGACGAAAGAATCGCCTGCCGTAGCGGATTAGCGGGAAACGCAACGTTGCTCATATGGTCGTCTCGCCGCTCAACAACAGCCGCTCGCACGTCTGTAAAAACTCGCCGTAGGTTGCGGCTATCTCCGCATCGGACACCGCCGCGGGTGCCGCACTGGGATTGAATCCTTGGAAAACGCGACTCCAGAAAATTGGAATGGAATGGTGCGGTGCGTCTGGGTCGTCCAACGCAAAATTGAACGCATCCTGCGCATCGGGAGCGCTCTCTTCGTAGATAGTCTCTTCGAATAGGGCATGGGCTGCGGCGAGCGCTGCCGCCCGATGTTCGGGGCGGCCTGTCTCCGGCACGAGCGCATCAACGACTCGCAGGTTCTCGCGAAAATGCGGAAGCACGCCGAAGTGTGCCTGCCAATGCCGAAACAACAGGCGGTAGCCCTGCCATGTTTGTTCGCCATTTGCCGCGAATAACAGCGCCAGCGCGCCCAACCGCGTCAGCGACACGGCCGCCACATCGTGCAAACCGGCGCGGCTGTCCAACAGGACGACATCTGGTTTCCAATGTTGCTCCAGAGACTCAACCAACCGGTGAAGGCGCATCGAAAAAGACTCCATGCCGTTTGGTCCGCGGACATCAAGTGTGACTCGCGCGAGTTTCGGCAGGTAGGCTGTCTCCCTCAATCCATGCGCCGGCGCAACACGGATTTGGCCCGGCGCAGCCGCCGCAAGGGGACTAACTGCGGTGAGTTCATCGAGAAGAACAGCATCCGCAGCTCCAACCGCATCTTCCACAAACCAATCGACCAATCCGCTTGGCGGAAAAGCATCTGACGGCAAAAGGAGGGAGCCGACGCCCGGCGATTCAAGATCAAGGTCGAGAACGAGCACGTTTTTTCCACGTCCAGCCAAGTGCCTCGCGAAAAGTGCAAGTGCCGTGGAGCGACCGACACCGCCTTTGAGTCCGTAGAAAGTGACCCGTGGAACGCGAGGTGGCGCATCGGGAAACAGCGGGCGCAACCAATCTCCCCCAGTAATTAAGCGATCGAGCAAAAACGGCCCGATGAGCGATGACGGATCGAGGGGAACCAAATCCTGCGATTGAAAAATCGCATCCGGGGCGAGTAATGTGTCGCCTGAAAGCTTTAGATTCTCAGCGCCTGGGCTGTAAGGCCCGAGCAGAGCGTGTAACTCTTGCCACAATCCGTCGCCTGCTCCGTCCGCTGCCGTGCCAGGGGGTAGCGCAATGCGGATTCGCCCGTAAAGGTCGCGAACCAAGGCCAAATTCTCAGGCAGCACATCTGCATGATTTTTGACCCAACTCCTCGCTGAATCCAATGCCGCGGAAAAGCGGATGCTCATAGCACAACACCGTCTTCCTGTGCGAGTTCGAGCAGCGCCACGCAGTCCCGCGCGACCGTCCGGTGGTTTGTCACGCTTGGATTCCGCGCGGCTAGCCACGTATCGGGGGCGTAACGATCGTTTACGCTCCAAGTCGCGAATGGCGCGCCGGTACCCGAGGGCGGCACAAGCACAGCTAGGTATTTTCCCCCAAGTTGGCCCGCGGCATAGACGGCAAATTGCTGCCAGAGTCCCGGCAAGTGTCCATATTGGTGTGTGTCTGCGACGCCTCCGTGGGTGGGGTGCGTCGGCACTCCCAACCCGACCAGGACTGCCTTAAGAGCACACTCGGCGCTCAGGCCAAAAAGCTGGCTGGCATTTGGCAGTCTGGCAGCGTCATGAGCGTCCCATAAATACTCGGCGTCTTGCAGATGGCGTTTGGCAGATTTGGGATAACTGGTCGGCATGAATGAAATTGGCTGAAGGAGAAGAAACGTCGCTGCGCGGGCAATGTCACGTCGAGAACGGTTTATCCGCGACTCGTGTCAAGACATCATACCCGCCCGTGCGGAGCACCGCTGGAACAAAGTGCCCGCACTGTTGACGCGACGCGCTGGTCATGCCGAAAGCCACCGCCGTCTTCGATGCTGACGACAGCCGTCTGACCAGCGCGCTCGCGCGCATCAACGGCAAGATGCTCGCGCTGCAATCGCGTATCGCGAAGTTTGCGGCGGCGTTCATTGCGGTGCGCGCGGTCGCGGGGGTGGTGACGGCGGGGTTCGACCATTTCAAACAGGCGCTCGATGTTGGCGGTGCGCTCAATGATCTCTCGGCCAATACCGGCGTGGCGGTGGGTGATCTCGTCGT
>JANLQB010000035.1:0-1998 GCA_031367565.1 Verrucomicrobiota bacterium | reverse complement strand
GCAAATCCGAGTGCCCGATAGAGCGCCTGGGCACCGGTGTTTTTGGCGAAGACGTGCAAGCAGATACTCGTGACGTTGAGCGTTCCGATGAATTTTTCCAGCGCCCGGAAGGCGCGTTTGGCGTGACCCTGGCGGCGGAACTCGGGTTTGATTTCCACGTCGTAAATAAAGGCGCTGCGGACTCCATGTTTCTCCTGCACCGCGAACCAAATGTAGCCGACCGTCGGTCCGCCTTCCGCGCTCAGGATTTCAAAAAGATGCTGGCTCGGTGTGGCGACGCCTCGCGGGAGTAGCACTTCGTATTCGGCCAGTGAACGTGCGAGCGCGCCTTCTTTCGGCCAGCGACCCGAGGCGATATTGTCCTCGGCGTAGCCCGCGGCGGACGCTTGTAGGTAAGAGGGATAAACCTCGGCCCGCATGGGAGCGAGAATAGTCACCGCGTATTTTTTATACGAGTCGTTTTAGACTAAGCCGATGGCTTCGTCCAGGCAGCGTTCTTCTTCGACGACCTGACCACGGCATCGATGAAGGCCATGCCACGGATGCCGTCTTCGATGCGGGGGAAGTCGAGCGATGGGTCGTCTTTGGCTAGCTTCTTGCCGTCGAGGCGGGCGCGGATGGCTCCGGCGAAGGCTTTGTAAATGTTAGCGAAGGCTTCGAGGTAACCTTCGGGATGGGCGGGCGGAGTGCGACCGGCGGCTTGGGCGGCTTTGCTGAGGTAGCCATGGGCGGTGCGATAGACCTGCATGGGTTGGTCAGGCCATTTGACTAGCATCGTGTTGGGCTCGTTCTGGTGCCATTCGAGCCCGCCTTTTTCGCCATAGACTCGGATGGCTAAATTGTTCTCTTCGCCAACGCTGATCTGCGAGGCGTGCAGGATTCCCTTCGCGCCGCCTTTGAAGCGCAGCAGGACGTTTCCGTCGTCATCGAGCTTGCGACCTTTGACGAAGGCGGTGATGTCCGCCGCGAGTTCGCTGATTTGCAGGCCGGTGATGTATTCCGCGAGGTTCTCCGCGTGTGTGCCGATGTCGCCGATGCAACCCGCCGCGCCGCTCTTCTTCGGATCGGTGCGCCACGAGGCCTGCTTTTGTCCGGCGGCTTCGATGCGTGTGGCGAGCCAGCCTTGCGGATACTCCACGACGACCTTGCGAATCTTCCCGAGCTTGCCCGCCTTCACCATGTCGCGCGCTTCCTTCACGAGCGGGTAGCCGGTGTAGTTGTGCGTGAGCCCGTAAAGCAGCCCGCTTTTTTTCACGAGCGCACCGAGCGTCTTCGCCTGCGCAAGGTCGAAGGTCGCGGGCTTGTCGCTGAGGACGTGGAATCCGTGTTCGAGCGCCATTTTCGCCGGGGGAAAATGTACGTGGTTCGGCGTGACGATCGCGACGAAATCCATCCGCTCGCCTTCGGGCAATTTCGCCTCGGCCTTGATCATTTCTTCAAAGCTGCCGTAGCACCGATCGGGCGGCAGGAAGAAATCTGTGCCGGACGCTTTCGACTTCGCCGGGTCGCTGGAGAAAGCGCCGCACACGAGTTCGACCTGTCCGTCGATTGCTGCTGCGATGCGATGGACTGCGCCGATGAAAGCACCGCGTCCGCCGCCGATCATGCCGTAACGAATTTTTCTGCTCATAAGTCGCGTCTGTGTAGAAAAGGGACCGCGCGGCGGCAAGGCGAATGTGTCGTGGAACCGCCGCGCGCTCTGCTATTTGCCCGCTGTCAGCGCGATTGCCACTGCGGTCGTCTTTCCACCGAGTGGCTTTTTCTCCTTCGCGACCCCGTCCACGCCGTTCGGAGGGATCGTCTCAGGAAATTGATCGTCGTCCTTGGACTCCTTCCGTAACCGATCCAGCTCCGCCTTCATCTCCGCGAGCCGTAGTGCGCCCGCGTGTGGTGATGCACCCGGATCGTGATAGTAGCGGTAATACATCGTCTTGCGCCAATCCCCCGGAGCCTCGCCGTGCAGCAGTGGCAGCAGCGAACGACCTTCCATATCCGTCG
>JANLQB010001000.1:0-2460 GCA_031367565.1 Verrucomicrobiota bacterium | reverse complement strand
CACCCACCGCCGCCCTGCCGTCGCGGATGCCGTCACCTACAGCATTGAGACGAGCAACGATCTCGCGACCTGGCTTTCCACCGAAGCCACGCTCCTTTCCCAACCGCAGCAACTCGACGGCTCGGTCCTGATGACATGGGTGATCCCCGGGGCCGTGCCCGCGAAGTTCGCCCGGCTTCGCGTCACTCTTCGTTGAAGCTCTTTCTCGATTAGGCGAGCACGCCCTTTACCAACCGGCCTTCCACGTCGGTAAGGCGATAGCGGCGGCCTTGAAATTTGTAGGTCAGCCGCTCGTGGTCGATGCCCAGCAGATGCAGCAGCGACGCGTGGAAATCATGCACATGCACGCCGTCGCTCACGACGTTGTATCCGAATTCATCGGTCTCGCCGAAGCTCGTGCCGGCCTTGATGCCGCCGCCCGCCATCCAGGCAGTGAAGCACCTCGGATGATGATCGCGCCCGAAGTTCGCGCTGATTTTTCCCTGGCAATAATTCGTGCGCCCAAACTCGCCGCCCCACACGACCAGCGTGTCGTCGAGCAGTCCGCGCGCTTTCAAATCCTTGATGAGCGCGGCTGCCGGCTGATCCGTCTCCCGGCAAAGTCCCGGCAGTGCGCCGGGCAGTCCGCCGTGATGATCCCAGTCCTGATGATAGAGCTGAATGAAGCGCACGCCGTTCTCCGCGAGCCGCCGCGCTTGCAGACAGTTCGCGGCGAAGGTGCCGGGCGTTTTCACATCGGGGCCGTACGAGTCGAGCACGGCGGGAGATTCTTGCGAAAGATCGGCGACCTCGGGAATGCTCGTCTGCATTCGGAACGCCAACTCGTATTGCTCGATGCGGCTTTGGATTTCCGCGTCGGGCGTGCCTTCGAGTTGGTGCTCATGCAGCTCGCGCAAACGATCCAGCATCATGCGGCGGCTCTCCGCGTCGATGCCCGCAGGATTCCCGAGATAGAGCACGGGATCTTTCGCCGCGCGGAATTGCACGCCCTGATGCCGCGCCGGCAAAAACCCGCTGCCCCACAAATGCGATCCGAGCGGCTGCCCGCCTTTGTCTTTCGTGATGAGAACGACGAACGAAGGCAGATTCGCATTCTCCTGCCCAAGCCCGTAGCTCAGCCACGCCCCGATGCTCGGCCGGCCTGCGATCTGCGAGCCGGTTTGGTAAAAAGTCACGCCCGGCCCGTGATTGATCGCCTCCGTGAACATTGAGCGCACCACACAAAGATCATCCGCGATCGAAGCCGTGTGCGGCAGCAATTCGCTAAACCACGCGCCGCCCTGACCGTGCTGCGCAAACTTGAACGGCGACCCAACGAGCGGGATCGACGACTGATTTCCCGACATTCCCGTGAGCCGCTGCCCACCGCGAATCGAGTCTGGGAGCTGTTCTCCGTTCCGTTGGTTCAGTAGCGGCTTGTAATCAAAGAGGTCGAGCTGCGAAGGCCCACCCGACATGAACAGGGAGATCACCCGCTTCGCCTTCGGCGGAAAATGCGGCGCGCCCAAAACGCCGCGATCGGAAGCGAGCGCGGTGCTCGGGAGCAGGTCCGCGAGCGCAAGCCCGCCGAGGCCCATGCCGAAGCGGTTCAGAAATTGGCGGCGGTTGAATGGGTTCGAATTCATGATTTTGCGTGGCAAATGTTTCCGGGGAGCGCGCTCGTCAGAAGTCGCCGTTCACGTTTTTCATTTTCATCTCAGCGTTTTACCACACAGGCATCGTGATTCATCAGCGCTTGCGCCAGCACAGTCGCAGCGGCTGCTTCTGGCGCGGGAATACTTGCATCCGGTTTCACTGAACCATTCGCCAGCAATGCCGCCGCCGCCTCGGGCTTCGCCTGAAAATGCGCGAGCTGTTCGCGGTAAAGCCTCTGCATGATTTCGCGCTCCTTCGCGTCGGGTTTGCGACTCAGGCAGCGGAGAAAACCTTCGTCGATCATCGCGCCCACATCGCCCTTTGCTGCGACGTGCAGCTTCTCCCCGAGCACCCGCGCCGCTTCCACATATTGCGTCCCATTCAAAAGAATCAGCGCCTGCAGCGGCGACTCGGTCCGCTCGCGTTTTGCCGAGCACACGGCGCGGCGCGGCGCGTCGAAGGCGATCATCGCCGGCGGTGGCCCGGTGCGCCGCCAACTGGTGTAGATGCTGCGCCGCAACACTCCGTCTCCACCACTCGGCGCGAGTGGTTTGAACGCCTCGCTCATCTCGTAAGGCATCACCGGCGCTCCGCCGAGTTTTTCGCTCAGCAGTCCGGCGGAGGCGAGCGCGTTGTCCCGGATCATCTCCGCGCTCAGGCGGAAACGTGGGCCGCGCGCGAGCCGTTCGTTGTCGGGATCGTCGGCCATCGTTTTCGCATCGGCGAGGCTGCGCTGCCGGTAGGTTTTGCTCGTAACCATCGACTTGATCAGCGCCTTCGTATCCCAGCCGCTCTGGATAAAACGCACCGCGAGCCAGTCCAGCA
>JANLQB010000989.1:0-6226 GCA_031367565.1 Verrucomicrobiota bacterium | reverse complement strand
GCAGGGTTGGCCTGACCGGCTGGGATCTGAAGTTTGATTTGACCTGTGATTTCTTTAGCCATTTTCGGGAAAGTTGAGAGTTACTAATTGAGAGTTGAGGGATCTAGGGCTAACCGCGTTCGACTTGCCAGTATTCGAGTTCGACGGGCGTGGAGCGTCCGAAGATGCTGACAGAGACGCGGAGTTTGCCGCGCTCAGGGTCGATTTCTTCCACGACACCGCTCTGATTCTGGAAAGGTCCGTCGGCGACTTTGACCATTTCGCCGATGCCGAAGCTGATCTTCGGTTTCACCTTGTCTTCGCGTTCGCGGACTTGGGCGAGCAAGCCTTCCACTTCGTTCGGACGCATCGCGATCGGGCGATCCTTCGTGCCGGCGAATCCGATGACGCCGGACGTGTCCTTGATGAAATACCACGTCTTGTCCACGAGCTGTTTCGCATCGTCGAACAGGTACATGTTCACAATCAAGTAACCGGGGAAAAACTTCCGAGTTGTCTCGGTTTTCTTGCCGCGCTTGATCTCGGAGACCCGCTCCGTGGGCAGGACGACTTCGTAAACGTAGTCTCCCATTTCCTCGGTCTTGATGCGCTTGTTTAGGTTATCATGCACCTTGTTCTCCTGGCCGGAGAGCACATGCACCACATACCATTGACTGCGTTTCTGTTCTTCGGTCATGGCAGGTTATACAGGGGCGGACGTTCTGAAGAGGAAATGGACAACGATGTTCATGATGAAATCCCAGCCCGCGACATAGCCGCTGAGGAGCATCATGGCGATGAGCACGATGAGCGTGGAGTCGATCAACTCCTTATATTTCTTCGCGCCTTTCTCTTTCGGTTCCCAAGGCCATGAAGCCTTGGCGAGTTCGACTTTTACTTCGCTGAAGAATGTGCCGATTTTGCCCATCGTGGATGTTTTCTAAAATGTGACAGCAGAGCACGCCAGGAGGGACTCGAACCCCCAACAGGCGGTTTTGGAGACCGCTACTCTACCAATTGAGTTACTGGCGTAGGACTCTTTTCCCCGAGGGGAAATAGCCGAAATTTAAGGAACGATAATTTCCGAGATACGGCCCGCGCCGACGGTCTTGCCGCCTTCACGAATTGCAAAGCGCATGGTCTTTTCCATGGCGACCGGGGTGATGAGCTCGACTTCGATCGAGACGTTGTCTCCAGGCATGACCATCTCGACGCCTTCAGGAAGCTTGACCGATCCGGTCACGTCCGTGGTGCGGAAGAAGAACTGAGGGCGATAGTTCGAGAAGAACGGAGTGTGACGTCCGCCCTCGTCCTTCGAGAGGACGTAAATCTCAGCCTTGAATTTCTTGTGTGGCTTGATCGAGCCGGGCTTGGCGATAACCATTCCGCGTTCGACGTCGTCTTTCTTCGTGCCGCGGAGCAGAAGGCCGACGTTGTCGCCAGCGCGCGCTTCGTCGAGAAGCTTACGGAACATTTCGATGTCGGTGACGGTCGTCTTCGCGGTGTCGCGGATGCCGATGAGTTCGACTTCTTCCATCTTCTTGAGGATGCCGCGCTCGACACGACCGGTGGCGACAGTGCCGCGACCTTCGATGTTGAACACGTCTTCGACAGGCATTAGGAACGGCTGATCGATTGGCCGATCTGGCACGGGGATGTAGTCATCCACCGCAGCGATGAGGTCGATGATGCATTTCGAATCAGGATGAGCAGGATCGCCAGCGGCGAGAGCCTTTACGGCAGAGCCTTTGACGATTGGGATTTTGTCGCCGGGAAAATCGTATTGGGTCAGCAGATCACGCACTTCCATTTCGACGAGCTCGAGAAGCTCGGGATCATCGACCATGTCGCACTTGTTCAGGAAAACGACGATCGAAGGCACGCCGACCTGACGGGCGAGCAGGATGTGCTCACGAGTCTGAGGCATCGGGCCGTCCGCAGCGGAAACGACGAGGATCGCGCCGTCCATCTGGGCCGCGCCCGTGATCATGTTCTTAATGTAATCCGCGTGACCGGGGCAATCGACGTGCGCGTAGTGGCGTTTCTCGCTCTGGTATTCGACGTGAGCGGTGTTGATCGTGATGCCGCGCTCTTTTTCCTCGGGTGCTGCGTCGATATCCGAATACTTCCTCGCCTCAGCGAAGCCCTTCTTGGAAAGGACGGTGGTGATAGCCGCGGTGAGAGTTGTCTTGCCGTGATCGACGTGGCCGATAGTGCCGACGTTGACGTGGGGTTTGCTGCGTTCGAATTGCGCCTTAGCCATAAGGTCAGGTGGTGTGGTTGGGTTTGGTTATGTTTGCGGGTTAAAAATGAATTATTCGGATGAGCTTGGAGCCTGCAACCGGGATCGAACCGGTGACCTCATCCTTACCAAGGATGTGCTCTACCAACTGAGCTATGCAGGCTTGCGTCCATTGCGTGAAATCAAGGATTCCCAGCTCCGGCTAATTTTTGCTCCACTTCACCGACTGTCTGAGGGCGTAAAAGCCCGAGTCGAACCGGTCCTTTGGTGGTTGGGCCGTTTTCGATTCGAGCTGCACGATCCTCGTTTTTCCGAAAAGTGGAGCGCGAAACTAGCAAAGCGCGAAAGCGTGTCAAAAGCTTTTCAAGGTATTTCTCTGGACATCGCGCGGCTTGTAGATTGGTCGCCAAAGTCCAAGGTCAGGATTCATCCCAAGAGACCGTGTATTCGCGCATTCCCAGGCGGAGCGTGCTGGCGGTGGTGAGCGGGACGGCGTCGCCGTCGCGCAGATCGTGGGCATCGACGTAAAGTTCGCCACTTGGGAGATTGGCATTCACCAGCCAGAATTCGCCGTTGCAACGCAAGAACGTGGCGGCATTTCCCCGATCTGGTGGGAGCCATGCGGGGCCTCCGGTGGGGCGCAGCGTAAAATCAAGCCGGGTGAAAATCCACGCAGCATCGCGGAGCGTGGGCTCCAGGAGGCGCGGGGCAAAGACGATCGCGCCTTGGATTTCGGCGGGTTGGTCGCGCCATTCGGGAAGGCCTTCGACGAGGAAATCATTGGCTTCGGAAAAGAGCGGCACGAGGTCGATGGCGTAGAGTTCGCCGAGGGTGAGCATGCCCCGGCGGCGCACGGGCACTCCCGCGTTGGCGTTGAGTGGCTGGCGGTTAAAGGTGGAGCCGTTGATGCTTGGATCGGTGCCATTGCCATCGCGCAAGGCGGGGCGGCCTTGGATCACTTCACCAATGACATGCACGCGGCCAAGTTCATTGGTGAAAATCTCGTTCTCCGGCGTCTCGGGCTGAAACCGCGCGACCCAATCCGCATGCTCCGGCGAACGCCCGATGCGGAACTGCGAACGCGCGATGAGATGGAGGCACGGCGAGTCATCTTCGGGCGTAAGGAGGAGGGAATCGTTGAGCGTGGGAGTGGTCACGAATGCGGTGGTCGGAGGCGTTCCCGCTTTACTACCCAAAAGTAGGGCGCGAGCGAAAGGCGGAGTTCACACCATCGCGTCCGCGCTGACCGCCTCGACCTCGCTCGAGCACAGGGAGGGAAAGGTCACGCGGAACTCTGTCCAGCCCGCCTGCGGTGATGGATCGACGACGATCTCGCCGTCGTGCGCACGGGCGATTTCGCGGCAGATGCTCAGGCCGAGGCCGTGCCCCTCGCGCCGCGTTTCCGCGCTGGCTTCACCGCGGTAAAAGCGATCGAAAATGCGCGCGCCATCTTCCGGTGGAATGCCCCGGCTCGTGTTCGCGATCGAGATCGCGCACTCGGTTTCGCCACGCGTCAGCGCGACGCGGATGAGGCCGCCGGGCAGGTTGTATTTGATGGCGTTCTCGAAAAGATTCAGCAGGAGCTGGCGGAGAAATTGCTCATTGCCCAGCACCGTCGCGCCCGGCCGCACATCCGTACGAACCTCGATTTCATGCGGAGCGGCGAGGATCTCCACGTCTTCGAGCATGTCCAAAAGGAGGGCGCTGAGATCGAGCGGAGTTTTTTCCAAATGGAAATGCCCGGCGTCGGCGCGGGAAAGCAGGAGCAGGCCATCGGTGATGCCGCGGAGGCGACCGGTTTCTTCCAAAAGATTCACGAGCAGTCGCTCGTGTTTTGGTGAGAGATCAGCGTCGCGCAGCGCGGCTTCGAGTTCGCCGCGGATGATGGTGAGCGGCGTCTTCAGTTCGTGCGAGGCGTCCGCCGTGAAGCGCGTGGCCTGGGCAAAACTGGTCGAGAGTCCGCCGATCATTTTGTTCAGCACTTCGGTGAGATGGGCGACTTCGTCGTTCGATCCGGAAGCGGGCAGGCGCTGATCGAGACGGCGCGCGGTGATGTTCTCGGCGGCGTGAGCGATCTCCGTGATGGGCAGCAATGCCCGTTTTGAAAACCACCATCCGGCGAAAGCGACGAGGATCAAAACGAGCGGCATCGCGAGCGCATAGGCGATCAACAAATCTTCGAACGTTTCCTCCACTTGATAAATGCTCGCGGCAAGCCGGAGCACGACGGGGCCGCGCTTGAATACACCGACTCGGACTGATTTTCCGACAAGCGCGGATGTGTAGTAGTCGCGTCCGTTCGGATCGGCCGGAACGTGCGCGCCCTTCAAGTTGGGTGAGCGATAAACGAGGTGCGTTTCTGGCTCGGCGACTTCGATAAAAAAGAGGCTCCGCACATTCGGAAACAAATCCTGCACGTCTTCGGTGGACGCCCAATCGAAGCTTTCGCCGCGCTTTTCGCGGAGGTCGAAAAAATCGTGCGAAGTCTCGCTCAGCTCGCGGTCGAGATTTCCGATGCCGTCATTGTAAAGATGCCACGCGACTCCGATCCCAAAGCAAAACACGGCCAGCCCGGCGATGATCGCCGTCCACAGCGTCATCCTGCGCCGGATCGGCCAGCGTTTCATGGCGTGGGGCTGACGCTGTAGCCGACGCCGCGCACCGTGTGGATGAGCCGTGTCTGCTCGCCGTCGTCGATCTTTCGCC
Organism: Verrucomicrobiota bacterium; assembly: GCA_031367565.1. GTDB lineage: Bacteria > Verrucomicrobiota > Verrucomicrobiia > Chthoniobacterales > Chthoniobacteraceae > JANLQB01. The sequence continues at coordinate 1,299 of JANLQB010000989.1, read as the reverse complement.
GCAGCCGCTGAATATAGACATCCACGAGATTCGTCCCCGGATCGAAGTGGTAATGCCACACCTTCTCGTGAATCTGCGCGCGAGTGAAAATACTGCCCGGCGCGCGCATGAGAAACTCGAGCAACTCGAACTCACGCGTCGTCAGCTCCACCTTCCGCCCATGCCGGCTGACCTCGCGATTCATCAGGTTCATCGTGAGGTCATCCACTTTGTAAAAGCTGAGTTCCCCCCCCGTCGTCCGCCGCAAAAGAGCGCGCAGCCGGGCGAGGAGTTCGTCCATCGCAAACGGCTTCGCCAGGTAATCGTCGGCACCAAGATTCAGCCCTTCGACCCGCTCGGAGACTTCGCCGCGCGCGGTGAGCAGGAGCACGGGCGTGAAAATTTTCTCCGCCCGCAATTCCTTCAAAACGCTGAGCCCGTCGCGACCCGGCAACATGATATCGAGCACGATCGCATCGAACGGCGTGCTCTTCGCGATCGCAAATCCGTCGTCGCCATTCGCGCTGCACTCGACCGTGAATCCTTCCGCCGTCAGACCTTTTTTTAGGAGTTGAGCGATTTTATTTTCGTCTTCGACAATGAGGATAAGCATGGCGTTTGAGAGCGTCCTTTACACCGTCGCGCCCGGATTGCCATCGCCCGCCGCCCGCGAACCTGATGCCGAATCTTTCACAGGCAGGAAATCGGGACCGGCTATCCTGCGAGGCAGTCGTCGAGCGCCGCCAGCAGCTCGGCGATCGTCTCCTTTGTCTCGTCGCCCATGTTGGAAAGGCGGAAAGTTTTACCCTTCAACTTGCCGTAGCCGCCGTCGATGATCAGGCGGTGGCGATCCTTCATTTTCTTGGTGAGTTCGGCGACGTCGATGCCCTTGGTATTCGCCACACAGGTCAGCGATTTCGAGCGGTAGCCTTCCGGCGCGAAGAAGTCGAAACCGCGCGCCTTGACCCAATCGTGGACCAGGTCATTCAGCGCGGCATGGCGCGCGTGGCGGGCGGCGACTCCTTCGGTGAAGATGTCGTCGAGCTTCGAGCGCAGCGCGTAGATGTGCGAGATGCTCGGTGTGCTCGGCGTCATGTCTTCGAGCTGGTTTTTCTGAAACTCGATGAAGTCGAAATAGTAGCCGCGCGTCGCGATCGTCTTGGCCTTCGCAAAGGCCTTCTCGCTCGCGGCAAAAAGCGCGAGGCCGGGCGGCATGGCGAGCGCCTTTTGCGAGCCGGTGAGCAGCACGTCGAGGCCGAGTTCGTCCATCGGCAGCGGCACGACGCTGAACGACGAAACGCTGTCCACGATCGAGAGCAC
>JANLQB010000970.1:0-6342 GCA_031367565.1 Verrucomicrobiota bacterium | reverse complement strand
GAGGCGAAAAGGTAGAACGACGGGATGCAGCGATGGCCTTTCATCCGCAGCCAAAGGACGCCGCTGCCGAGGATGCTGGTGGCCAGCAAGGCGACGCCGACGATTCCGTATTCGACTGGAAATTCCCACCAGTCGCCATCGGCGCTCGTTTCCTGAATGCGATTCAGCGTCGGCTGTTCGCGGAGGAGATCGCGGAGGTAGTCGGGATTTTTCGGATGGTAGGTGAGGAAGAGCGGCAGATAAGCGCCGCCGCCCCAGCCGAGCCACGGACGATCCTTCGCCATTTCGACGGCGATCTTTTGCTTTTGAACTCGGGGCATTCCGCCGCGGAGCAGCGAGATCGGATTCCGAAATTCCGAATCGAAACGCTGCAACGTGCGCGCAAATCCGCCTCGCACGAGCACCCAGCCGGCCCCTGCGAGCATGCACGCGATGGCGACGGCGACGAGCCAGCGGCGCGAACTGGATGGGCGGTGATGCCTGCGCGCGATCCATTCCTGGTAGATGAAAAGTGCGGCGAGGATAAAGCCCATGATGACTCCGGCGCGGCAGTTCAAAAGCAGCAGCGCGAGCAACGTGAGTCCGGCGGCGAGTCCGCTCAGCCCAAGGAGTCCCGTGCGGATTTCGCTGCGATCACGCGCGGAGCGGAAGGCGGCCATGCAATTTCCTAAAAGCAGCACTTGGTAGGCGGCGGCGGTATTTTTGTAGGGGAAAATCGGCGAGCCCATCCAGAACTCGGGATCGGTGTAGAACCAAAGGATTTCGCGCGCGCCGCTGAGCCGGTGCGCGATGGAGACAGTGGAAACGAAGATTGCCTGAACGACGAACGCCCAGACGAACGAGCGGCGGACATCCGTGTTTCCGCTGACGATGAACGCGGCGACGGTGGCGCAAAATGCCGCGCCGAAAACGAGGAGGTGTCGCAGCGGATTGGTGAAGGCGAGGTTGCGGTGCGTGAGTCCGTCGAACGGGGCGTTGAAGCCAGCGGGGAGAAATGTTTGGAACGGCAGCGGGACGAGTTGCCAGCCGGCATCGTCGAGGTGAACGGTGAACGCGGGGTTGGCGACCTGGATCGCCTGCATCACGAGAAACGCGAGCATGATCACGACAATGACGGTGGCCGCGCGGGTGAGCGGGCTGATTCCGCGTCCGCTGGTCGTGGCGCTGATCGCCGCGCCGAGAAGGCTGACCGCGCTTAGCGCCAAAACGAAAATTTGCGCCTGTGGAGTTCGGCCCCCGACCCACCAAACCCCGCCAAGTAACGCAAGGAGCAGGAGCAATTGGGCGAAGCGAGTCATCGTCTGGGGAGAGATGAACCGCTAAAGCAAGCGGTCCGCTCGTTCAACCTTCGTCGTCGTCCACGACCCACGAATCCTTGCTGCCACCGCCTTGCGAGGAGTTCACGACGAGGGAGCCTTTGCGGAGCGCGACGCGGGTGAGGCCACCGGGGATGATCGAGATTTTTTCGCCGTAAAGGATGTACGGGCGCAGATCGATGTGGCGGCCTTCGATGGTCCCGGCGCAGTAGCTCGGGGTGCGGGAGAGATTCACGACGGGTTGGGCGACGTAGTTGCGCGGGTCGGCTTTGATGGCCTGGCGGAATTTCTCGTGCTCTTCCTTCGTCGCGTGCGGGCCGATGAGCATGCCGTAGCCGCCGCTTTCGTTGGCGCTCTTAATCACGAGGTTCTCGATGTTTTCGAGCGCGTATTTCCGGTCCTCCTCGAACATCGTGAGATACGTCGGCACGTTTTGCAGGATCGGCTCTTGATCGAGGTAGAACTTGATCATCTTCGGCACGAAATAATACGTGACCTTGTCGTCGGCGATGCCGGTGCCGACGGCGTTGGCGAGGTTCACATTTCCCGCGCGGTAGGCACCGATGATGCCGGGGACGCCGAGCACGGAGTCCTTGCGGAAAACGGTCGGGTCAAGGAAGTCGTCGTCGATGCGACGGTAGATGACGTCCACGCGCTTGAGTCCTTTCGTGGTCTTCATCCAGACGATGTCATTTTGCACCACGAGATCCTGGCCGACGACGATCTCGATGCCCATGAGCCGCGCGAGAAACGAATGCTCGAAATACGCGGAATTATAGATGCCGGGCGTGAGCAGGACGACGGTCGGGTCTTCGGGCGTCGGGCAGTTGGCGGGTGCGACGTAGCGCAGCAGATTTAGCAAATCCTGGCCGTAATTTCCGACGGGGCGCACCTTGTGACGCGCGAAAAGTTTTGGGAAAACGCGCTTCATCACCTCGCGATTTTCGAGGACGTAGCTGACGCCGCTCGGGCAGCGTCCGTTGTCTTCGAGGACGAGGTAATTTCCATCACGATCGCGGATGAGATCGCTGCCGCAAATGTGGATATAGATGTCCTTCGGCACGTCGAAGCCCATGAACTCGGGCCGAAAATGTTTGGCACTTTTCACGACTTCCTCGGGGACGATGCCTTCCTTCACGATGCGCTGGTCGTGGTAGATGTCGTGCAGGAAAAGATTCAGCGCCGTGATGCGCTGGGTGAGGCCGGCGACGACGTGATCCCACTCGTGCTGCGGGATGATGCGTGGGATGAGATCGAACGGGAAAATGCGCTCGGTGCCCTGATGATCGTCATAGACCGTGAAGGTGACGCCCTGATTGAGAAACGTCTGCGAAGCGAGCATCTGCTTGCGCTCAAATTCGCCGTCGCCCATTTCCTGAAATCGCTCGAGCAGCTTCGCGTAGTGCGGTCGGACGACGCCCGGCGCGCTAAACATTTCATCGTAGAAATCGCCCGTTTCGTAATTCGTGAAGAAGCTCCCCATGATTAAGCCCTGTGTGGGGCGGTCAGGAAATGACTGGTGGTCGTTGTATTTCGTAGTCCGCGCGAGCCGAGCCGAACTTTGAATAAACGAACCGACTGGCCAGCGTGTTCTCTTTGGAAAGGCCATGCGCCTGCGCAAGGCCAGCGTGCGCGAACTGCACAAGCGATTCGTGGAGCAGTGCAGAGCCGAGGCTGCGATTGCTATACTCTGCGAGCACGCACGGGCCGGAGAGGAGGTTTGTCTCGGCGGCGACTTCCGAGTTCAGCGCCGATGCAGCGACGATGCGAATGCCGTGCGCGATGACGATCGCGGGGACGTGCTCGCGGTCAAAAGACTGATGGATCTGAAGCTGGAGGCGGTCGCGAAAAGCGAGATACTGATCCGACCACTCGCTATCCATGGAAAATGCACGATGGATCAGCGCGATGACGACCGGTTCCTCCTCGCGCGTGGCGGAACGAATGGTGTAGCGCCGGTCCAGCGCCACGGCGAGAGGCGGCAGCGAGGCAAGGTCCCAAGTAAAGCGCGTCCAGCGCACCAATTTCATGTGAGCGGAGTGTAGGGAAGGAATGCCGGATGGCAATTCCGAAGGCGGTTACTACAGCGCGGCGGCCACTTTTTCCGCGTCGTAAAAGGGCGCGTAAAGCTCGCGATGCCTCTGCGAGGTGCGGCGGAAAACGGGGCGGAGCGTCATCACATCTTGCAGGCCGATCACCAGATCGACGCTCGAGGCGAAGGACTGCATCTCATCGCCCGTGCTGAATTGCGACCCCACGAGCACGAGAAATTGCCGACGCCGTTGCGAGGGCGGGACGCCGGTCGCGGCGAGGTAAATCGGGCACGTCTCATAGGGCACGGCGTTGAAATTCGCGGACAGCACGATCGCGTCGTAGTGATGCGTGCGCATCTTTAGGAGGATGTCGTCCGGGTAAAGGCCAGTGTGGATTTTGTAATTCAGCTCGCTGAACTGCGCGACGATGATGTCGCGCACTTCCGGCACATCGTGGCAGACGAGCAGCGTGCGGTCGCCGGGCTCGAAGAGGTCCAGCCGGGTTCCGGGTTCCATGGAAGTAATCATTTGGCGTTCAGGCGGAGGTTGGAGATGGCTTCGGAAGTCGTGGCGCTGGCGGCGAGATCGAGCCGCAGGCCGAGCGGCTTCTCTTCCACGAGGCCGCGCTGTTTGTTGATGTCGTCGATGTAGCGCGTCATGCGCGCCTTGTTCGTCGCGTAAAGATCGGCCACCTCCGCATTGATGCTGCCATCCGCGTAGCTGCGTCCGAGCGATTGATCGAACGTCGTCCAGCCAAACGTCGCATTCGTCTCCACGATGTCGTAAAAGCTGCGCGTCTCGCCCTCGCCGAGGTTGATCGTTTCGCGCACGCGCAAATTCGAGCCCATGATTTCATTCACGAGCGCCCGACCGCCGTTCACCTTCGGCACCAGCCGCTGGCTCACGATCCAGCGCAAGGTATCCGCGAGCCGCGTGCGGAGCTGGCCTTCCTCCTCGCGCGGAAACATGCCGAGGATGCGGTTGATGGCCTGCCCGGCGTTGATCGTGTGAATCGTGCTCAGCACCAGATGCCCGGTCTCCGCCGCCGTCAGCGCGATCTTGACCGTCTCGTGGTCGCGCATTTCGCCAACGAGAATCACCTTCGGCGCCTGCCGCAGCGCGGAGCGCAGACCGCTCGGGAAAGAGTGAAAGTCAGACCCGAGTTCGCGCTGATTGAAGGTCGCCTTCTTATGCTCGTGGACGAATTCGATCGGATCTTCGAGCGTCACCACATGCACCGCCTGCTGTTCGTTGATCTCATTCAGCATCGCCGAAAGCGTCGTCGTCTTGCCGCTGCCCGTCGCGCCCGTCACGAGGATGAGCCCGTTCTTCTCCCGGCACATCTCGCGGAAGATCGGTGAAAGCCCGAGCGAAGCGATCGAAGGCATCTCCTTCTGCATCTTCCGCATCACGATCGCGAAGTTCCCGCGCTGCTTGAAGATGTTCACGCGAAACCGCGCCCGATCATCCAGCGCATAGCTGCAATCGCACGCCCCCTTCTGCAAAAGATCGCGCAGGAGTCGCGTATCACCGCCGATCAACTGCATGGCGATTTGCTCAGTCTGATAAGGTGACAACCCGGATAGCCGTGGCTGGATACTAGCCGGGATAAGCTGGCCGAAGGTCTCGACCTGAAAGGGTCGGCCTACGGTAAAGTTAAGGTCCGAGATGCCATCATGCGTTTCCAGCATGTCGGCGAGGATGCAGTCTAGTTCAGTACGGCGCATAGATTGTTAAGGAATGAGACGGATACAGAAAGCCAAATAACCAGAGGCTAATGAAAGATATGTAATACCGTTAAAATTTCTTCCACCTACATTACACATCCGCCGATTGAGGAGTAACGCGATATGTCCAAATACCAATGATATTGCTGGCAATCCGAGACTAACGGAGTCGTATCTTGATGTGAACGTAAGCCACGTCGGAAATACACTGACAACGGAAAGTGTGACGCACAGGGCGTGAATCCAACGAAGATATAGCGGTAAAGTCTCAATCATCTTCTCGAGCTAGAATTTGGAACTAAACTAGGGCCTGTGACGCACTTTGCAGGGCCGAAGGCCCGGTATAAGCCAGCCCAGGGCAACGCCCTGGGTAATATGGTAAAACCGGGCCAGCCCTGAAAGGGCGGAAGAAACTCTGTCCGGGCTGGTGCCGCCCCTTCAGGGCTCTGTCGTATAGCCCCTAAACCCAGGGCGTTGCCCTGGGCTGGCATGTTTTGGGCCTTTGGCCCCTCCGCCGACTTAGGTTCGGTGTTCATTCGCAAGTCGTTCAATAGATTGTTTGAGGCTTGTTGTGAGCGCATAGCGAGAAAATTGCGGATGACGCAAGTGCCACAAGAAACGAAGAGCAACCCCGCAGCGATGATAGTCAGAGTTTTAGCACTGTTGGTGATGCACGGGAATTACGCCTAATCTTTAGTTAGTCCTCAAAGTCATCCGGCGGAGTCTTAAGGAAGACGCGGAATTTCTTCTTATCGATGGCTTTTTCGTAAGCTTCTTCCGGTGAGATCGTCGCTTTGCGCAGATGCTCCATGATCGCGTCGTCGAGGGGCTGGTTGCCCTTCTTTTTGCCGACCTGCATCATGCCGGGAATCTGGTGCGTCTTGGCTTCGCGGATGAGGTTGGCGATCGGCGTATCGACGACGAGCACTTCGAGCGCGGCGACGCGGCCGGGTTTGTCGATGCGGCGGAAAAGATTCTGCGCGACGACACCCTTGAGCGATTCGGAGAGGCCGGCGCGCACCTGATTTTGCTGGTTCGCGGGAAAGACGTCGATGACGCGGTCGATGGTTTTCGGCGCGTTCGGCGTGTGGAGCGTTCCGAAGACGAGATGGCCCGTGGCGGCGGCGGTGAGCGCGAGTTCGATGGTTTCCAAGTCGCGCATTTCACCCACGAGCACGATGTCCGGGTCTTCACGCAAAGCTCCGCGCAGGGCGGCGGCGAAGGATTTCGTATGCACGCCGACTTCACGGTGATTGATGAGCGACT
>JANLQB010000142.1:0-3143 GCA_031367565.1 Verrucomicrobiota bacterium | reverse complement strand
CGACGCGCCCATCAATTGCAGAAAACTCCGGCGCGAGACATCGCCACCTTTTAACTCGGAAGCACCCTGCGGAAACTCGCGCTCCAGCCAGCCGCGGAACTCCGGCGTATCATTGAGCTGCCCGAGGCTGCGCCAGTATTTCTTGCCGCCCGCTGGCGCTTCAGGGTGTTGAAAAATTCGTTTACTCATCGGTGACACCCCGCGCAGTTTTTGTCCGGTGGATTCAATTGAAGTTTCTCTACGAGCCCCTTGCCGACGCGCTGCTGGGCCTCCTTCTTCGACTCATTCTCAAGCTGCGGCGCTTCCCAGTTCAGGTCCGTGATTTTATCGAGCGGCCGAACGAAATCCTGCGGCGCACGATGGCAATCCAAGCACCAAGACATCGAATGCGACTCCGCGTGATAAACCACCGCCATCTCATTCACCTTGCCGTGGCAGCTCACGCAGGAAACACCGCGATTTACGTGTGCTGAGTGATTGAAATACACGTAATCCGGCGTCTTGTGGATTTGCACCCACTCGATCGACTTGCCCGTCGCCCACGACTCGCGCACGGGAGCCAGTTTCGGATTTTCCTTCTGCACCTGCGAATGGCAGTTCATGCACACCTGCGTCGTCGGCACATTCGAGTGCGCGGCGACCTCCACGAAGCTGTGGCAATACCGGCAATCCATCCCGAGTTGCCCGGCGTGGATTTGATGCGAAAAATTCACCGGCTGCTGTGGCTGATAGCCAACGCGCGTGTATTTCGGCGTAAAATAATATGGGACCGCGAGGGAAACCGCCCCGCCTGCCACCGCGAGGCAGAGGATGATTTTAAAAGGGAGAAAGTTGCTCCCGCGTGGAAAAATATTCGCCATGCTGTGTCAGGAATCGAAGCGGGCGATTGTCAAAAGTTCGGCTTGCGACATGGAGCGGGAAGTCAAAGTGGAAATTGAAAATGTCGGTTCGGAGCTACGTTGGCAAGTGACTTTGTGAAAAAATTCACAAGCGGTCAATGAGTCATTCCTCGAAGCCGCATTTTTTCGCTAAGGAACGAATTCAGCGACTTCGGAGGACGGGCATCATTTGGAACTCCACTGCGCCGCTGCAACAATAAAACGAGATTTCACCATTGAATGAACCCCAAGCCAGTGGATGGCGCTCGATGCCTAAGCCCTGCTGCCAATTCCCAATTCATTTCCCCTTTTTCGGGACTGTCAAAGGCGGCTAAGAACCGGGAGAAACGTGAATGACCGAAAAGTCCGATAATGAAAAGTCCGACTCGATCGACGATCAAGCGAGATCGCCTTGGTCCGTCAAAACAAGAGTAGCCATGCTCATCTGGGAGTATTGCTGGACGTTGTTTTGCGCTTGGACGCCAAAACCTTTCAACGCGTGGCGGCTGCTTTGGTTGCGTGTTTTTGGCGCACGCATTTACGGGAATCCGTTTGTCCATCAGCGCGCTCGAATTCAGATTCCATGGAATCTTACCCTGCACGATCGGTGTTGCCTCGGCGATCGCGCGAATGCTTACAGCCTTGGCCCGATCGAAATCAAACGGGGAGCGGTCATCGCCCAGGAGGTTTACCTCTGCACGGGTTCCCATGAATTCGATGAGCCCGGATTGCCGCTGAAAGTGGGGCAAATCACCGTCGGTGAAGGCGCATTTATTGGGGCAAGGGCTTTCGTTTTGCCAGGGGTGAAAATCGGCAAAGGAGCGATCGTCGGCGCGTGTTCCGTGGTCACTTCCGATGTGTCGCCATTTACGATCAACGCGGGCGTGCCGTGTCGGATAGTGCGACAACGCTCTGTCGCGTCGCGTGGAGAAGGGTAAATGTTTTAGAGCGGGCTGCACGGCGCGACCGAGCGCCTCCACCCACCGGCACTCAGGCAGGTTTGATTTCTCCAAAACCGGGCGCTCCCAGGTTCGCTCCCAGGGCTCACTCGCGCCGCCGGTAGAGCAAGACCTGATTCTTCTCCCGCCCTCCGAAATCCTGCGCCAACTCGAACTCGGGGCGCTCGCTTTCGAGCTTCTTGCGATTGCCGCCGCGGGCAAGGATGTAGCGGGCTTCGACTGGGATTTCTTTGATCGCGTTCGCGTAGGAATACGGGGTGCGGAGGTAGAAAATCGCGGGCTGATATTCGGGGTCGAAGAGGTAGAGCCGTTCGCCGGGTGGGATCGCGGTGTCGATGGCGGCGGCGAGGGGGCGGAGGTTGTCGGCGTGGTTGATGAAGGGGACAGCGGCAGCGGCGTAGAGCATCGCGGCTGCGCCGAAAAGCGCGGCGGACGCACTGGCGAGGCGGGTGGGACGAGCGAACTTTTTCCTTCTGACGAAGACGACGAGACAAATGACGATAACCGCCGATGACGCGATGATCGGCCAGACGATGAAGGTGGCCATGCCGCCGAACCGCTCGCCGACCACGCGGACGTGACGCTGTTCGCCGATCGCGACGACGGTGGGCGCGGCAATGGCGAGCGCGAGCAGGCCGAGCGCGCCGCCGGCGTTCGCATTCCACCAGCGGCGGAGGGCGTCGCGCGCGGGTTCGTGTTTCTCCTCGGCGACGGCGAGCGCGAGCAGCAGCGCCATCGGAACGCCGAGCGGCAGCACGTAGCGCGTGAGCACGCCAGGCACGAGGAGCAGGGTGAAAAAGCACACGGCGACCGCGAGCAGCGCGCCTCGCACGAGCGCGCCTTCGCGATCTTTCCATGCGGCGCGGCGCATCCAGAGCACGGGTACGAAAAGCAGCCACGGGAGCGCGTCGGAGAGACCGCGCGGGATGTTCAGCGCGTAGCTGGCGGCGTCGAATTTGTTCTCCGTCACACGCCCGGCCATCTGATCGTTCCAGACTTTCGCCGCCTCGGGATGGGCCTGAAAATACGGCACGGCCCACAGCGTTACGATGCCGAGCATGATGGCGATCCCAGCGAAATGCGGCGCGCGGCGCAACTCGGCGAGTCCCCTCGCCTGCCAGAGCACGGCGACGACGATCGCGTAGAAAAACAGCAGATGCACCGGCCCTTTTGCCAAGCCGGCGAGGCCGAGAAAAACGAACGGCGCCGTCCACGTCAGCCACGCCGAGCGCTGCTGCTCCCAAAATGCAAGCCACGTCACCACGGCCATCCCGGCGAGCGGGACGTAGATGCCCTCGATCTCCGC
>JANLQB010000891.1:0-1656 GCA_031367565.1 Verrucomicrobiota bacterium | reverse complement strand
CGCCGCCGAGGCAAAAGGCGTGCGCATTCTCGCCGATGGCGGCATCACGAAATCCGGCGACATCGTGAAAGCGCTCACGCTCGCGCACGGAGTCATCTGCGGCGGCCTGCTCGCCGGTTGCCCGGAAGCGCCCGGCGCGATGATGGAAATCAACGGCAAGCTGTATAAACAATATCGCGGCATGGGCAGCCTCGCCGCGATGCAGGCCGGAAGCGCCGCTCGCTACGGCCACGCCGCGCGCGACACCGTCCGCAAAGTCGCCGCCGAAGGAGTCGAGGCGCTCAAAGAAGTTTCCCCGCCGCTCGATCAAGTCCTCACGCAACTCGCCGGCGGCGTGCAAAGCGGCATGGGTTATCTCGGCGCGCGAACCCTTCCCGAGATGCGCGACAAAGCGCGCTACATCCGCGTGACCCCAGCCGGCCAGCGCGAAAGCGCCCCGCACGACATCGTGGAAGTGAAGACGGGCGGATAAAACGCGCCCGGCGAGTTCCCCGGACCTTGCCGCCGCGCGCTACTTTGGAGCCTGCGCGTCCACCACACCTACCGCCTGCACCTTTCGCCGGAAAATCTTATCCCGCGCCGTGATGTAAAGCCACCCGCGCCCCGGCCCCGCCAGCGCGCAGCTCGTCAGCCCGCCGCTCCCCTCCGGCCCCGGCACCACGCCGCACAACCGACCCGTCGGATCGAAAACCTGCACCCCCAGCGCCGTCGCCACGAAATAACGCCCCGACTCATCACTCGTCATCCCATCGCCGCCCGATTCCTTTTTCAGCGGTGGCCCGTCGTTAAACTGAAACTCCCCTTTGTAGTCGATCGGCCGCCGCAGCGTCATGTAAGGCGCGCGCCCGCTCAACGAGCCATCCGCCTCGATCCGAAACGCCCACACATTCCCGCCTTTGTATTCACTCGCCGCCAGCGTGCCCTGATCCGGCGAAAGCGTGATCCCATTCGGCCCCGCCAGCCCCGTGTCCACCGTGCGTTTCTCCTTTGTCTTCGAGTCCACAAAAACGAGCTCCTGCTTCCCCGTATCCGTAAAATAAATGTGCCCACGACGCGTCACCGCCAGATCGTTCGGCTCCACCTCTTCCGCGATCACGTCGATCGCCTTCGTCGCGAGGTCGATCGCGATCAGCCGTTTCTTCGAGCCCTGACAAGCATACAGCCGCCCATCCGGCCCAAACTTCAGCCCGCTCGCCGGCTCCTCGATCACCGTCGTCTTCGTCCCATCCAGCGCGATTTTGAAAACCGCGTTCCCCTTCAAATCCGAGTAAAAGAAATTCCCCTCCGCATCCGAGCAAGGCCCGTCCGCAAACCCAATCCCCTCGGCCACCGGCTGCCATCCTTCGCCCTCGATCAGCAGCCGGTGCAGCGTCAAATCCCCGGCCAAATCCTGAGCACGCGCGGAGAGCGCGAAGAGGGCAAAGCTAAGAACGAGTGGACGCAGCATACGGAAAAGGCGGGGAAGTTCGCGCATCGGCGCGGGGATGGGAAGTTTTAGTAAGAAGTCGGCAGTTGGCGGATTGTCTGCCTGACCACTGACTACTGCTGACTTCTCACTAAAACTTTCCATCCCCGCGCCGATGCGCGAACGTCCCCGCCTTTTCCGTATGCTGCGTCCACTTGTTCTTAGCTTTGCCCTCTTCGCGCTCTCCGCGC
>JANLQB010000872.1:0-3219 GCA_031367565.1 Verrucomicrobiota bacterium | reverse complement strand
AAGGCGAGACTCCCGAGCAAGGCGCCAAGCGCCGCTACCCCGAGGTCACCCTCAAACACGGCGACCGCATCCAAGTGGGGCGGACAGAATTGGAAGTCTCCATCGAACAGCCGAAGGAAGCGCCCCAGCACCCTGTTGACCCGCAACTCGGGACATCTCACTGCTTTCGCCGGAGCAGCTCGCAAAGCTCATTTTCGGTTCACCGGATCAGGCGGCAAAACCGAAGCTCCAAATCCCCGGCTGCAAGATCGAAGCGGAAATCGGGCGCGGTGGATTCGGCGCGGTGTATCGCGCACGTCGCGCCGATGGCAGCGTCGTGGCGGTCAAAGTGATGCTCTCTCGCGTGGATGCCGACGACGAGGCCATCGCCAAATTCAAACGCGAGACCGCGATCACGGCCAGGCTCGATCATCCCAATATCGTCCGTGTCCTCGAGGGCGGCGCATCGGGCGCAGTTTTCTACTTCATCATCGAATTCTGCGATGGCGGGAGTGTCTGGGACTTGATGCTCAAGAACAACGGCCGCCTGTCGCTGGCGCAGGCCAAGCCGATCATCCTTGGCGCGCTCGAAGCCCTCGCCTTTGCGCACGACAAGGGATTCGTGCATCGCGATCTCAAGCCGCAAAATATCCTGCTCTCGCGAGGCGCAGTGCGGCTCTCCGACTTCGGGCTGGCGAAAAGTTTCCAGCAAGCCGGCCTCAGCGGAATGAGCATGACGGGCGGCTACGCCGGCACGCCGGTCTTCATGCCACGCGAGCAGATCACCAACTTCAAATACGTCAAACCCGTCTCCGACGTGTGGAGCATGGGCGCGACCATCTACAACCTGCTGACCGGCGCGTTTCCCTACCCATTCACGAAGGAGCGCGACCCCATCGACGTGATCCTGAACGACGACATCGTGCCCATCGGTCAGCGGGACAAAACGATCCCAAAAAACCTCTGCGCTGTCCTCGACAAAGCTCTCGAAAAGAAAGCCAGGGATCGCTACCAGACGGCGGCTGAAATGCTGGCTGCCATGACGAAGGCGATGCCTTGACGCCGGACGCCATGTGCGTCACGATGTTAAACATGAAAACCGCCACCGTCCGCGACGTGCAACACCACTTCGGTAAAGTCCTGGCCTGGGTGGAAAATGGCGAGGAAGTCCAGATCACCCGCCGCAGCAAGCCCGTGGCGCGTCTGGTTCCTGCCGGCCCGGCCAGCTCCGCTCCCGTTTCGCTGCCCGATTTCGCCGCTCGCGCCCGCGCCATCTGGGGAGCGCAGCCCAAAGGCCGCAGCCTTTCCAAAGCCATCCTCGCGGAGCGTGAGGAACGGCGGTGAGGTATCTCGACACCAGTTCCCTCGTGGCCTTGTATTTTCCGGAGGAGAAAACGGAGCCGCTCATCGCCCACCTGCGCCGCCGCCCGTTGCCGCTGGCTTTCACCTGGCTGCACGAGATGGAGTTCACGAATGGATTGCAGCTCAAACTCTTTCGCAAAGAGGCCGCCGCCGCCGCCGTCACTGCCACGCTCCACGCCCTGCGCGCGGATGTGGAAAGCGGCGTTCTGCACCGCGCACAACCATCGTGGCCCACGGTATTCGCTACCGCGCTGCGACTCTCCACCGCGCACTCTCGCACCCTCGGCACACGCACGCTGGATCTGCTCCACGTCGCCGCCGCACTCACCCTGCAAGCCACGGAATTCATCACCGGCGACGACCGCCAAGCCAAGGCCGCCGCCAAGGAAAGGCTGAAAGTGGTGCGCGTTTAGCGGCGGTCAGGCTGCCCGCCGCCAAACAACTCGCCGACGCCATGAAGGCGGAGATGGGAGGGATGAACCCGCCTTGACGCTGGGAAAAGTGATGGTATGAACGATGGTATGCCAACCATGACCCACCGCACCACCTTCGCCCTGGACGAAACGACGGCCCATCGCCTCAAGCGGCTTTCCGCCCGCTGGCAGGTCTCCCAGGCCGAAGTCGTTCGCCGCTCGCTGGAGCAGGCGGAAAAACTCGCGGAATCTCAAAAACCGGATGCCGTCGCCCTGCTCCGCGACCTCCACGAAAAAGGCGGCGGTTTGAATCGAAAAAAGGCCGACGCGTATCTGGCTGAGGTTCGCGAAGACCGCAAACACTGGCGGCGCGAATGATCTGCCTGGATACCAACTATTTGATCCGCGGAGTGTCCGAGGGCACTGCCGAAGCCGGCGAATTGGTCGCCTGGTTCAAGGCGGGCCAAACTCTCATTACCCCCATGCCCGCCTGGTTCGAGTTTATCTGCGGACCTGTCACCGAAGATCAAAAGACGACGATGCGCGCGTTCCTCGCAAAAATCATCCCCTTTGCCGAAGCCGAGGCCGTGGAGGCCGCCCGGCTTTTTAACGCGATCAAAAGAAAGCGCTCCCTTCGGGTGGATGCCATGATTGCCGGAACGGCCATCACCGCAAAGGCCCGCCTGGCTACTTGCAACCGCGCCGACTTTGCACCCTTCGCCGCGCACGGCCTCCAGTTCGTCTAACCACCTCCCTTTTTCATGGATCAGGGAATGGCACCGCGCTCCCGGTCACAGGTTGACGTTGGTTGGGTTGACGGTTTCCGCCCTCATCCGTATGGCCTCGTTATGAACTGCGATGACCCTGAACCGGAACGATGCAGTTGGGAAAGGGGAGCGCGGGCTTCCAGCCCGCTCCCGGCGGCATCCTTCCGCCGGGTCAGGCGTAGCTTTCACGGCCACCGTTCGGTTTGTCACGCGACGTTGCCGACGGGCTGGAAGCCCGCGCTCCCCAAGGGCCACCCCATCGGCGTGGCGGAAGACCCACTCCAACCCAAACTCCCGGCCGAACTCAAAGGCAAGCTACCCACCGCCAGACAACTCGCCGACGCCATGAAGGGGGAGATGGGAAGGATGAAAGATGAAGGGTGAAAGAGCGATGGGTTGCTGGCTGCACCGCGCGTCACGACCCCTTCGCCTTCGCTGGGAAAACAATCCGGCAGGCAATCCTCCCTCCCCAGGGACTTCCCTTTCCCGCAAAAACCGGTAGCCTCTTCTGCATGAGCACGATCACCGCGATCCTCGAACCGCATGCCGATGGAAGTTTGCACCTGCCACTGCCGCCGGAAATGCGCCACGGCAAGGTGCGGGTGGAAGCGAAGCTGGAGGCTCTGCCGCCGCCGTCCGACCCCGGAGTAACTCCCCCGAACGCCACGCCCTTGGAGGCCTTCAAAGTCTTGCGGGCC
>JANLQB010000861.1:0-5117 GCA_031367565.1 Verrucomicrobiota bacterium | reverse complement strand
TTCGGAACTGGAAAAGGAACTCGGCACCCGCCTCGGGCTCGCCGGTGAGCTAAGGCTGACCCTGGCCCAACCTTGGAAAGAGCTCAAATTGCCCGCGTCCGACTTTGCGATCACGATCACCGAAACACCGGCAAACGGCATTGCCGGGACTTTTCTTGTCCGCGTGAAAATTACCTCGAGTGGCGAACTGGTCACCGATACCCAAGTCTCGCTCCGCGCCCAACTCTGGCAAGAGGTGTGGACCGCGGCCAGTCGCCTGGAGCGTGGTCAACCGTTGGATCGTTCGCTCTTGAGTGTCACAAAGGTGGACTCGCTCAAAGAACGCCAGCCACCTTTGCTCGCGGATGTCGATCCATCCACGCTGGAAGTGGCTCAAACCGTCAGCGCGAGCCGGCCATTGACCCGTCGGGATGTAAGCGTACGTCCACTGATTCGGAAAGGTCGGGTCGTGGAAGTAGTCGCTCAACAGGGTCAACTCGCCATCTCGATGAAAGCGCTCGCACTCGAAAGTGGCGCGAGCGGAGACTTAATCAAACTACGCAACCTCGAAAGCCGCAAAGAATTCAGCGGCCAAATCCTCAATGAAAACAAAGTCGAAGTACATTTCTAGCGCAGCCTTCCCACTTGTCTTTGCCACTCTATGCGCCTCCAGCATCGCTGGTTCACTTTGGCGGGAAGGCATCACCGATGAACGGGGCATGTTCGCAGACAAGCGGGCGAAGCGGGTCGGCGACATCGTGACGATTGTCGTGCAAGAAACCGCTTCCGTTTCCAATTCAGTCCGCTTGAAAACCGACAAGGACGCGAAATCGAGTATCATCGGCACAGCAAGCAATGTCTTAAATCAGTTTCTAGGAAACATTCCGAAGCACAATCTTACCAAGGAAATTCAAAAGAACTTGCCCGACGGAGTTACGCTGCCTTCACCACCCGCGCAGGTGGTCGATGGGAGTAATTCATATAGCGGCGGTGGAGACATCAAAAACAGCCAAACTATTTCCACTCGCTGCGCTGTCCAGGTGATCGACACGCTTCCCAACGGAAATTTAGTTCTCGAAGGAGTGCGACAAGTATCCTTCTCCAAGGAGCGGCAATTCGCGTCCTTCCGCGGAATCGTTCGCACCTACGATATCAACCCGGACAACACCGTGCTCTCCAGCAACGTAGCAGACGCGCGGATCGAAGTGGTATCCGAAGGTACGCTCACAGAATCCCAAAAGAAGGGCTGGTTGTTGCGACTGAACGACAAGATCAACCCTTTCTGAAAACCACAATCGCCATGGCCTTTCGCCACTATCAAACTCTTATATTCGTCCTGCTATCCCTCTGCATAGTCTGCGCCGCTAGGGCAGCCCGGATTAAGGACGTTACTTTAGTTGAAGGAGGACGCGACAACCAGCTTGTCGGCTATGGACTGATCGTGGGCCTCGCGGGCAAGGGTGACAGTAAACTCTCTTACACCGTGCAAAGCATCGCCAATGCGCTTCAGCGATTTGGAGTCAACGTGCCACCTAATTTAATCAAATCGGACAATGTCGCTGCCGTCATGATTACGGCGGATATTCCCGCATTCAGCAAGCCAGGCTCGCGTATCGACGTCACGGTTTCGTCCATCGGCGATGCGAAGACCATTCAAGGCGGCGTGCTGCTTCAGACCCCGTTGCTGGGCGCTGACGAGATGGTTTACGCAGTCGCTCAAGGAGCGATAGCGGTCGGGGGCTTCCTCGGCGGTGAAGGAGGACCCGGCGGTGCCACGATACAAAAGAATCATCCGACAGTTGGCGCGATCAGCGGTGGAGCTCTCGTTGAAAAAGAAATCGCCGCCCAAATTGTCCGGGACAAATCCATCGAGCTCTTGCTGCTCAACGCCGACTACGCCTCCGCTGCCCGCATGGCAGAAGCCATCAATAACGTGTTCCCCGGCACCGCTCTCGCGAAAAACGCCTCGGCGGTGAATGTATGCGTGCCCGACGAATATCGCGGCTACGAGGTCAATTTTATCGCGTCGCTCGGTGGCATCGAGGTCCAGCCAGACAACATCGCGAGGGTCGTAATCAATGAGCGCACGGGAACCATCATCGCCACTTCAAATGTGCGCATTTCCACTGTCGCCGTGAGCCATGGTTCCCTCACGATCAATATTGCCTCAAGCCTCGGCGTGAGCCAACCCAACGCGTTCAGCCCTCAAGGGCAGACGGCCGTCGTCCAGGGCACCGAAACGAAAGTCACCGAGCAAAAAGGCGGTTTTACGGTCGTGGAAGAACCACCGACGATCCAGCAAGTGGCGTCCGCACTGAACGCGCTCGGGCTCACAACCCGCGACATGATGGCCATCTTTCAAAGCATGAAGAGAGCCGGTGCGCTCCAGGCAGACTTGATTCTCAACTAACCATGACTATTCCACCGCTCGGAGTTCTCAATGCCGAACCCATGAACCCTGCGAAACCGGCTAATTCGCAAAAACCGGAGGAAATTAAGAAAGCCTCTCAACAATTTGAGAGTATTCTCATCCGACAGTTTCTCTCAGAGTCGATGAAATCGCTGCTGGAAAACGGCCCTTCTGGGCAGGTCTATGGGTATATGCTCACGGACTCTCTGGCCGACAGCATTAGCAAAGGGGGCGGGCTCGGACTTTGCTCTGTTCTTCAGGCACAACTCGGCAACGAGCCCAAACATGCTAAACCTTGAGGAATCCGCCGGGATCCAAAACCGGCACGAGCAAATCATCGACGCCCTGCGCTCGGAGATGCAGGAGTATGGCGGCTTGTTGAATCTTTTCGATCAACAACAAAACGCGATCCTCAACCGGAAGCCGGACGATATCGCTGACTTGGAGCAAACCGTGGAGGCCCAACTCGCTACCCTTCGCGCACGCCGCGCACACCGTGAAGGCCTCGTAATCGGATTGACGCCGGAAGCATCCCCGCATCCCACGCTGCTGCAATCAATCCTCCTTTTTCCGCAGCCCATGAGACCGCTCGTGGAAGCGCTCGCATCAGAGGTGAACCGCCTCATCGGGCAAGTTCGGCGCCGCGCGCAACAAAACCAAATGCTCCTCGCTCGTACGATCGAGGTGACACAGGAACTCTGCGAAAAGCTGAAACCCGGTACCGTGACCCGCACCTACGCGCCGAATGGTAAAATGAAAATTAAAGCCGCAGCGGGTGCCGGCCGATTACTAGAGCACAGCTAAAAGCCATGTCTGGTCTCATTGGAAATCTCTTAAACGCCACCAAATCGCTCGCCGCCCAACAGGCAGGAGTCGAGGTCGCCGGTCGCAATCTTGCGAACATCAACAACCCGAACTACTCGCGGCAGCGAATTGAACTGGGCGACAAGGTTCTTGTTGATACCAAGCTCGGCCCGATCGGGAACGGCGTCGAAGTCCTTGCCATCAAACAGATCCGCGACCAATTTCTCGACGGGGCGGTCGCGAGGGAGGCATCGCAAACTGGCTTGCTTCAAGCGCAACAAAGCGGGCTGGAGCGGGCCCAGACCGCGCTCGCGGAACAGGTGGATCGGTCGACCGATTCCAGCTCGATCTCCACAGCCACAAGTTCGACCAATGGCATTGGCGCGAGCATCAATGATTTTTTTAACTCCTTCGATGAACTTGCCGCAAAGCCTCTTGATACTGGGGCGAAGCAGGTGCTTCTGCAAAAGGCGGACACGCTTGCCAACAAGTTCAACGTCACCGACAAGCGTCTGAGCAGTCTTCAGAGTGATCTAACTGAAGAGGTGCGTATCGGTACGGATAAGACGAATTCCATTCTTTCCCAAATCGCTGATCTCAACGGCGAGATTCAAAAATTTGAAATTCGTGTTCCAGAATCCGCTCGTGAATTGCGCGATCAGCGGCAGGCTAAACTTGAAGAGTTATCCAAGTATATCGACTTCTCTTCGCGCACGATTCCCGGCGGATTTGGACAGATTCAAATCGTCGCGAAAGACACCGCTGGGGCGGATGTCCTGCTCGTGGATAAAACCTCCGTGAACGGAGGAATCACGTTCAACGGCACCCAGATTTCCGGCGGCAATCCCTCCACGGCATTGGGTTTGCAGGGTGGCGTATTGAAAGGGCATCTACTCGTTCGCGACGGTGCGATTCAGGGACTTCGTGATAATTTAAAGAAGACGGCGGATCAAGTCGCGTCTGGAGTGAACGCAGCCTATAGCCCCACAGGCTCAAACTTTTTCCAAGCGGCGCCGGCCAGCGGCCTGATGGCGCTCGATCCGACACTGAACTTTAACTCGCTCAAAGCGACAGGCACTATCGATGCGGGTGCAAACGAGGTAGCGCTGGCGGTCGCAGATGTCGCTCGCACTAAGTTCTCGACCGGCAGCGGAGATTCCATTGACGGCACAATCGGCGGGTTTTTCACCAAGACCGTCAGCAGGGTAGGTGAAGCGCTCAACGGAACGAATTCAAAACTGGGCGATCAGGAATTGATCGAAAAGATGACGACCAAAAATCGCGACGCGGTGAGTTCCGTCTCCATGGATGAGGAGATGGCGGACCTCATGAAATTCCAGCGCTCCTACCAGGCAAACGCCCGTGTGGTGCGCGTCATTGATGAAATGCTCGATGGCTTGATCAATAACATGCTCCGGTAAAATAGGCATATGCGCATCCCTACCAATAGCTTTTCGAACGTGCTAGTTTCCCAGTTGCATAACCTGACCGGCAGGCAAGCAACCCTGCAAAACGCGGTGGCTACTGGACAGCGCATCACGAATCCCAGTGATGATCCGGCAGCTATTGCTCGGGTGCTTAGGTTGCAAGGTGAGAAGCGGGAGATTCAACAGTTCTCCCGCAATCACGACCGGGCCATGAACGTAAGCCAGTCGAGCTTTTCGGCGATCCAGCAGTTAAAGGGACAATCTGATCGGGCCGGTGAAATCGCCGTCCTCGGAGTGGGAACGAGCGGCCCGGATGCGTTGGCCGCCTATGCGAAAGAGACTGAGCAGATGATCGAGCAGGCTCTACAGACAGCAAATACCAAATATTCTGGCGAGCATCTATTTGCCGGGACGAAAAGCGATACGCCGCCGTTCGCCGCCACGCGCGACGCCGCCGGAAAGATTACTGGCATCGCATACAACGGCGCGGCAGCCGG
>JANLQB010000140.1:0-5090 GCA_031367565.1 Verrucomicrobiota bacterium | reverse complement strand
CTGCTGATGATCGAGGAAGCGTCCACATCGGCGACGTTGACAGTTGCCGTGGCACCGGCAAATGGGGGCCGCGTGATGGCGGGATTCTCTGGCTCCACAAGTCGCGATATCGGCTTGAGCTACACGATTACCGTGGTTCCTGCTCCCGGATTTGTGTTTTCGAGTTGGAGCGGAAGTGCGTCGGGCGGCTCCCCGACACTCGTGTTCACGATGGCGGATGCGTTCAGTCTTCAGGCGAATTTCATGCCCGATCCGCTCCTCACAGCGCGTGGCGTATTTAACGGACTCGCGCTG
The DNA here is from genome assembly GCA_031367565.1 of Verrucomicrobiota bacterium. GTDB lineage: Bacteria > Verrucomicrobiota > Verrucomicrobiia > Chthoniobacterales > Chthoniobacteraceae > JANLQB01. The sequence goes on along the minus strand of JANLQB010000140.1, from coordinate 4,796 downwards.
GCTGATGTGCCCATAAATGGCACGACTGGTCGCGTGAAAATCGTGATCGGTCTTGGAGGGAAGTTTACCGGGAAGCTAGTCTTGGCGGGTATCCATTATCCGATCTCGGGTGCCTTTGGAGTAGATGGCTCGGCTACCTTTGGGGATGGCAAACGCGCGACGCGAGCGCTGCTGCGCCAGGGTGCCGCGACTCTGGATCTTGCCCTTCACTTGGATATCAACGGTGGTGGCCATCATATCACCGGCACCTTAAGTGATGCCGGAAACGTTGTTTCGACGATTCAGGCCGATCACACTCTCTTCACCGACGCGAAAAATCCCGTTTCTCCGCGTCGCAATGTCCCGGTCGAACTCACGGGTGCCTATACTTTCCTTTTCCCGCCCGTCGTTGCAGATGGAGTCGTCACGCCGAAGGGTAACGGATGGGGACGGGCCATTGTGATGCCGAATGGTGCCGTGCGAATCGCGGGGACGCTGGCCGATGGCACAGCGATCTCCTCCAGCACGGCGCTAGCGCAGGATGGGACACTGCCGCTCTATGTGCCGCTCTATAGTAATGGTGGCGCGGTCTGCGGAAAGGTTTCGCTCGTTTCCGAAGCTGGAAACGATGTCTCTGGAAACGTTGTCTGGTTCCGTCCGCCGACTCCGGGCCGCCCATTCTACCCCGCGGGATGGAAGGATGGCATCATCCTCGGTCTGCGTGGTTCGCACTTCTTGCCGACGGTCGCCGCAGCAGGTAGAGGTGCCGCGCCGATCAACGTGTCGGTCACTCTCTCCGGTGGAAATCTGGATGCCGATCTGATCGCATCCGCATTCCTTTCCAGCGCTGGCGTTACCCTTGAATCAGCACAGGCGATTCGTGGTTTTAGTCTGAACGTGAATTCCGCGAGCGGCGTCTTTTCGGGAAGATTCATCCCGCCTGGCGGCAGAGCGATGGAGACTTTCAAAGGTGTCGTGCTCCAAAATCAAAACGCGGCCGCAGGATTCTTCCTCGGCTCGACAGAGAGTGGATCGATCGAAGTGGCGGAACCGAATATGAGCAATTGAGAGTTCCGCGGACAGGTGCGCGCTTCGTTCATTGCGCTTCCTGTCCGGCGATGGCAGCTTTCACTAAATGAAAGTTTTCCCTCCGTGCCTCCTCCTTGCGTTTGCGGCGATTGTCCTGGCGGCCTTTTCGGGCTGCAACCGGGCAAAGCAAAACGATCGCCCAGCCACCGTTTCCACCGTCGAAAAGGAAAAGCACACGAAGACCAAGGCGCACAAGCGCGACAAAAAGAAGGAGAAGGAAAAAGAGAAAGCCGGTGGTGGGAAGCCGGCCCCCAAGCCAACGCCGGAGAAACCGGCGTGATCAGTAAGGCGTCGCGATGATTCGCCGCGCGGGGTCCGTTGCGCCCGCATCGCGGTAGATATTTGCGGGCGAGACGTTTCTCAGTTCATACGCCTTCAGAGAAAACTCCGGGTAAAAGCCATTGCTCGCCGGTTCGTAAACCGTCTGTCCCGAGAAGTCGCCGTAGAGTTTGTATTCGGAGTTGTTATCGCTCCCAAGTTTCCCGAGTTCGCGATCCGGCGCGAGTTTGCCCTGTTCATTGAGCATCACCAGTTTTGCCGTGCTCCACTGCTGACCGGGTTTGCGGACGAATCCCCAGAACTTGTAGTCCACTTTGTAGTAACGCCGCCCGACGTAATAGTTGCCTGGCTCCTCCTGGCGAATCGCATCCTCCATCACCTGCCGCGCTGCCCGTTTCTGTTTCATCTCCGGTGTAGCGCATCCGGTGAGCACGAGAAAAGTGGCGAGCGCGATGAAGAGAAACGGACGAGTTTGCATGAAGAGTCGTCTAGCCGATCGCGCCCCGCAGCGGCAATAAACAAAAGCGCATCCCTCAGAGCTTCGCCGCGCTTTTGACCCGCTCGACCAGCGCCGGTTGCCGCTCGAGTTGCTCGGTGAGAGCTTCGATCGCGCGTAATGTCGGCGGGCTGATGTGGTGCTCCATTCCCTCCACGTCGTGGTAAATCACTTGTTCATCCAAGCCGAAGAGATTCAGGAAATCGGTGAGCAACCGGTGGCGCCGCGTGATGTTCTTCGCGAGCGTCTCGCCCGCGGTCGTCAGCACCAGGCCGCGATACTTCTCATATTTCAGCAAGCCTTCCGCATCCAGCCGCTGGATCATGTTCGTCACGCTCGCCTGCGAGATACCGAGGCTGCGGGCGATGTCGGCCACGCGGGCGTAGCCCTTGGTGTTGATGAGTTCGAGGATGCGTTCGAGGTAATCCTCGACCGCTGACGAGGCGGAACGCTTTGCGGTCTTGGCTGGCATGGGCGCGACGTTACGGAGCGCGCAACGCGGCGTCAAGGTGCTCAAAACAAACTTAGCTTCGGCTAATGTTTGCCACGATCGACTCCACCATCGCGCTCATGTTTGCGCTCTTCATCTACGCCGCGATCCTTATCGTTGCCGCCGCCGCTTTTTACCGCTCGGGGCGTCACGAAGTCGCGGGCATTGGCGAAGCGCATACGCTTCTTTCACCGCTGCTCGGCGCCGGTGCGGCGAGCACCCTTTTATCAGCGACCTGATCCACGGCAGCACTGCGGATAAAGTGAGGCACGAAGTCGCAATCCCGGTGTTGCTGCTGAAAGTGGCGTCTTGAGCGTGGCGTCGTCGGACCTTTCTGAATTGGCACGCGCGCGCGAGCGCGTATAAACGGGCATGCGCTTTTTTCTGCCGTTCCTTTTGGCTCCGATCGTTGCTTTTGCTGCGGATGACTACGTGCCGGGCGCTGATGCACAACGGCGCGAAGACGCGCCGCTCGGCGAAGTGCGCAAGCTCGCTCCATTCGAAAGCAGCGCGGTTTTTCCCGGGACGATTCACGAGTGGCAAATCTACGTGCCAAAGCAATACGACGCGGCGAAGCCCGCTTGCGTGATGATCTTTTTCGACGGAAGCGGTTTCGCGAACGCGGACGGCCCCACGCGGGTGCCCGTTGTTTTCGACAATCTGATCGCCAAAAAAGAGATGCCCGTGACGATCGCCGTATTCATCGATCCCGGCGTGATCAAGGCGGTCGAGCCTCCGGCAAAAAATCGGAGCAACCGGAGCTTTGAATACGACTCGCTCGGCGATGCGAATGCGCGGTTTGTTTTTGATGAACTGATGCCGCTCGTCGCGAAGGATTTTAACCTGACGAAAGACCCCGCAGGCTGGGCGGCTTGCGGACTATCCAGCAGCGGGATCGCGGCGTTCACGCTGGCTTGGGAGCGGCCGGATCGTTTGCAGAAAGTGGTGAGCTGGATCGGCAGTTTCACGAATATCCGCGGCGGTTACGTTTACCCGGCGGAGATTCGGAAGACGAAGGAAAAGCCGAAGCCGATCCGCGTTTTCCTCCAGGACGGTGCGAACGATCTCGATAATCTCCACGGCAACTGGCCGCTTTCGAATCAGGAAATGGCGGCTGCGCTCAAATTCGCCGGCTACGATTTCAAATTCGAGTTCGGCGATGGCGGGCACTCGCCGAAGCACGGAGGCTCCATTTTTCCAGACACGCTGCGCTGGCTGTGGCGCGACTGGCCGAAAGACTGACGCTCGTTATTCGAGATCGTCGCCTGCGGTCTTGCCCGCTTCGAGTCCGCGCAGTTTTCCGTGGATGAAAGCATCAATGTCGCCGTCCATCACTTGCTGGATATTGCTCGTCTGCACGCCGGTGCGTAGGTCTTTCACCATCTGGTAAGGCTGGAAAACGTAGCTGCGAATCTGGCTGCCGAACGCGTTGTCGGATTTTTCGTTGTAGCCAGCTTTGATGTCCGCGCGCTGCTTGTCGGTCTCGACCTGTTGAAGTTTGGCGACGAGCATCCGCATCGCGGTGGCTTTGTTTTTGGCCTGGCTCCGCTCGTTTTGACACGCGGCGACGATGCCCGTCGGGAGATGGCGCACGCGGACCGCGGTCTCGACTTTGTTCACGTTCTGGCCGCCCTTGCCGCCGGAACGGTAGGTATCGACCTCAATCTCGGCGGGGTTGATTTCGACCGGCGCGCTCTCGGGAAGATCGGCGACGACATCGACGGCGCTGAACGACGTGTGGCGGCGTTTGTTCGAGTCGAAAGGCGAGATGCGTACGAGCCGATGCACGCCGCGTTCCGTCGCGAGAAAACCGAACGCCTTTTCGCCAACAACGCTGATCGTCGCGGACTTGATTCCAGCTTCTTCGCCGAGCTGGATGTCCACGATTGAAGTGGTGAACCCGTGCCGCTCCGCCCAGCGCTGATACATGCGCAGCAGCATATCGCCCCAATCCTGCGCTTCCGTGCCGCCCGCGCCGGCCTGGATACTGAGGAAGGCGTTGTAGTGATCGTTCGGACCGGAGAGCAGCATCTTCAACTCGAAATCATCCAGTGCCTTGAGCACCGCGTTGTATTCGGCTTCCACCTCGGCAGAAGCGCTCGCGCTGTCCGCTTCCTCGCCGACGAGTTCGATCAAAACGACGAGATCATCGGCCTGACGCTCGACTGCGAGAAAGGGCGTGACTCTCCCGCGAAGGATGGAGACTTCCTCGACGTTTTGCTGCGCGCGTTCCTTGTGGTTCCAGAAGTCGGGCTCGGACATGAGCCCTTCGAGTTCGGCTAGGCGCGACTGAAGTTTCGGTAAGTCAAAGATACCTCCGCATGCCGGCGACGCGGCCTTTGAGTGCGGAGGTGTCGATGGAGTGAAAATCGAATGACATGGGTCGGAAAATGGAATGCGTTTACTGAGAGAACTAACGGCGAAAGCGCGCGCAAGAAATTGCGCGGACGGTCAACGGATGGA
>JANLQB010000807.1:0-2009 GCA_031367565.1 Verrucomicrobiota bacterium | reverse complement strand
TGCAGCACACCGTGGTAAGCGCGCACGGCTTCCTCGGGTGAAATCTCGTGCTCGACGATGCGGCGCAGCATTTCGATGAAGGCGAGCGGATGCTCGGCCTGATTGATCTTGCGTCCGAACAACGCGACGCGCGCACCGTGTTTTTGCGCCTCGGCGATGAGCTTGAACGCATCGTAACTCGTCCCCGCGCCGCCGCCGAGAATGCCGACGACTAGGTTGGAGTCGTAGGCTGCCAGTTCTTCCATCGCTTTCGGCCCGCGATACACAATTTTCAAAAACACGGGTCGTCCGCGATTGGTCACGCCTGCGAGACTGCGGATGATGTGATCGTTGATGAAGCCATCCACTTTGTCCGCCGAGATGCCGGGATCGACGTTCGGGTCGAACACTTCGAGGAAGTAACGAAACGTTTTCCGTTCGGCCTCTTCGCGGAATTCCTTAAACGCGCGCAGCGTTTCGTAGTCGAGCGAGAGGTTGTTGGTGAAGGTAACCGAGTAAAGTCCGAGGTCCGCACCGGTGTGCGGAGCAGCGGGATCGCAGTCGATCTGGCCGCATTTGATATGGTCGATCGTCGCCGTGCGGAAAGGTCGCGAAGGCTCCTGAATATAGCTCGCGCCGCGCACGACCCAGATGTCCGTCGCGTCATTCGCGCGAGCGGCGGGCGTAATGTGCGAGTTCTCGAAGAGCCGCTCGTTCATCGCTAGTTGTTCGATGTTCGATGCCGAGCAAAGCATGATGTCGATGAGCCCCTGCTGCACGACTTCGCGGATCTGTTGCCGGTATTCCGCGAGCGTTTTCCAGCGAATCTCGGACTTCAGCACGCGCTCGGGATTCAGCGGACGCTTCTGCCCCGGCGCGGTGATGCCGAACGCCATGTCGGCATCCTTCGCATCGGCGATGATGAATGCCTTGCTGCCCGAGGGATTCGCCCGGATGTCCGCAATCTTCTGGTCGAGCGACTTCTGCATTGGGGAAAGCGCGGGAGCTTACTTGGAAAGGTTCGCGACGATTTCGTCCGTGAGCTTTTGCACGAGGGCTTCGATCTCGGCATCGCTGGAAGCGGCGCTATTGGTCAGCGGATTAAAAGGCGTGACCGGCGTCGAACACCCACGCGAGCCGCACATCTGCGTCCACGGATCGACTTCGCAAAGTCCCGCAGGCTTGAGGTCGTAGCGGTCGTCAGGCAGGCCGAGGCTCTTCTTGATGTTGAGCAACTCGGGCAGTTTGTCGCAAGGGATCGACGCGCTGCCGGGGATGGCCTGCGCGAGAATCACCGTGCGGCAATACGCGTCGGTGATCTCCATTTTGAAGTAAGCGTCCTCGACCGATTTGCCCCAGCAGATCACGCCGTGATTACCCATAAGGATGGATTGATGTTTCGGCGCAAGCGGGAAAATTTCCGCCGCAATCTCGGGCGAACCCGGCGTCTTGTAAGGCGTGTAAGCCACGGTGCCGACGAACACTTCCAACTCAGGAATCAGACGCGGCGGCGGCTGCATCCCTTTGATCGCGAATGCCCCCGCGTGGACAGGATGCGCGTGGCAAACGCTCACCGCTTCCGGCGTGGAGTGGAAGATCGCCATGTGCGTCGTGATCTCGCTGGAACGCTTCCAAGTGCCGCCGAGTTGCGTGCCCTTGCCATCGACCATGCACATCATGTCGGGAGTCATGAAACCTTTACTGACCCCGGTCGGCGTGCAGATAAAGCGATCAGGGGCGAGGCGCGCGGAGATGTTTCCGCCGTTACCGTCGCAGTATTCGCGAGCCCAGATGCGGCGTCCGATTTCACAGATTTGTTCTTTGATCGCGGTCGCTTCTTTCGAGGCGAAAAGACGAACGTCATCCGCGCTGTAGTTGCCGGGCGAACTGCTCGCGGCTGGAGCGGCGGCGATGACCGGTGCGGCAGCGGTAGAATCGAAAACGATTTTGATTCCAGCTTCCGTGAAGATGTCCTTCGCGCCGGGTGTCAGGCGAATCTCGCTATTCTGCCGGAACTCCTTGGCTCCGGT
>JANLQB010000793.1:0-1580 GCA_031367565.1 Verrucomicrobiota bacterium | reverse complement strand
CTTTTACAAGGAAGAGCGCATGTGACGAAGGAGGACATCACCGCGCTGGCCGCGCCAGTGCTGCGGCATCGCGTGCTGGTGAATTACCGCGCGGAGGCGGAAGGGGTGAGCGTCGGGAAGGTGATCGAGCGGGTGCTGGAGACGGTGAAGTAAGCGCAATCGCATGACACACTCCGCGCTCGCGAACGGTGAAGGCGTTGCTATTGAAACCACCATGGCGAAGCGCGAGAAACTTGATCCAAGCCGACACAAGGCCCGTGTGGCTGCACGCATCTGGTTGAAGACGCATTATGGCGGTCATTTGAACGCGCGCGACAAGCGACTTGCGCGTTTGTTTTCAAACGACTCGACGGTAACCAACGACCTTATCCATGAGGCAATGGGTCCGGTTGAGGTGGAGTTTATTTCCCGCCGATGGGTCAACGGTCGAAACGTGCATCCAGAACCCGCGTGGCTGAACCAAAAATGAGCTATTCCAGAGCAGCGTGGGCAATCAGCACACTCGTAATCGCTGGCTGTGCCTCGCCCGCCGCGCGCGAGCTTCTTGCTCGCGAGACTAACTATCGCGCTGCGCTCGCGACGCTGCCGCAAAAGAGCACACGATCCGATTTGTGCCGCTTGCTGCCGCCGATTGCAGTAGCCAAGCCGCACAATATCGACCTCGCGATTCCACTCTCACATTGGCCAGACCGACCGGGTTACATCACAGACGTCTCGCTACAGGCCTCGGGAATTTTGGGACATCCGCCCGCCAGAAACTTCGGCTGGGAAGAGCATCCTTTAGATTCGGATTTTTACCTATCCGTGGCCTACGAATATCGAAAGCACCGTCAAGTCGCTCCGTTGCCGCGCCGTCGGACTGACGGCTTACATCTCAACTTGAACGCTATTGATGCCTTGCTCTACGGGATTGCCGAGAAGCCTCGCCGCTCTTTCCGCGTTTATCCAAGCGAGCATGACCGCATCGTGCTCGCCCCGCCCACATTGCTCCGTTCCACAGCTCGGATGATTCCGAGCTATGCAGTGTATTCCCCAGTCCCAAGTGCGGCTAAGGCAAGCCCGACTACTAAGTGAACACTTCCACCTTCCTCGATCCCGCCGCACTGATGGCGATTCGCAATTTGGAGTTACGGGCGCGCTCGGTGGTCGAAGGGTTTTGGCATGGGTTGCATCGGTCGCCTTATCATGGGTTCAGCGTGGAGTTCACGGAGTACCGGCCTTATGCGCCGGGAGATGATCCGCGGTATCTGGACTGGAAACTCGTGGGGCGGACGGATCGGTATTACATCAAGAAATTCGAGGATGAGACGAATCTACGGTGCCATCTGCTCGTCGATAACAGCAAGTCGATGACGTTCGGTTCGCGCGGTTACACGAAGGCGGCGTATGCGAATACTTTCGCGGCGACGCTCGCCTATTTTCTCTCGCAGCAGGGCGATGCGGTGGGGCTGCTCACTTTCGATGAAGCCGTACGCGAGTATCTCCCGGCGCGGAATCGTCCGGGGCACTTGCGGCATCTCATGCTCGCATTGGAAAAGGAGTCCGCCGGGACCGCGACCGATCTCGTCGCGCCGCTGAAA
>JANLQB010000781.1:0-1557 GCA_031367565.1 Verrucomicrobiota bacterium | reverse complement strand
TTTTTACACCGCCTCTTAAAGATTCGGTGCAGGCGGCGGCGTAGCTGGAGCTTCCGGGGCCGCAGGTGCGGGCGCAGGCGGAGCCTCGGCAGCGGCGGGTTGCACCGGGGGCGCGGGCGCGGCGGGTTTGTCGAGAAGTGGGAGGACGAATGCTTCTTCGTCCGGTTTGCTCAAAGCGAAAACTCCCGTCAGTCCCTCCGCCTTGGCATTCCACATCCCATCCGCGGCGAGCGCGCCGACGGTGATCTTCCCGGTCACATTCCCCGCCGTCTTGAAAGTCACCACCGCCGCCGGTTTTTCAAAACCGTCCTCCGGCTTCACCGGCCCGTTCCAGCGCACGCCGCGCAGACTCGCCAGCGTGTTCACCAGCGATTGCACGTTGATCTGGTTCAAATTCCCGTCGCCCTTCGCCAGCTTCCACTTCTCCTTGTCGCGCTCCAGCGACACCGGCGGCTGCACATCCCGCGTCACTTCCAGCGCCGTGATTTCCTCCGGCTTAAATTTATAGATCGTCCGCTCCTGCCACTGAATCGGGTCCGTCAGCACATCCTCCAAAATACCCACCGGCACCGACACGATGAACGGCTCCTCGTCGAGTTTCGCGAAAACTTTGTCACCCTCGATCTTCCCAAAAAGCACCGTCACGATCGGCCGTTCACCCGCTTTGGTCTCCGGCGTATTCTCCGATGCGTAAGAACTCAGGGTCACCCTTACCGACGGCGCATCCAGCCCGTACGCCTGCAAATCCGTCGCCACGTCCGCCTCGAAATTCGCCACCTGCTGATTCTGCAATTCCTTCAGCAGACTCGTCGCCAGCGCCGCATTGATCGGCACGTCCTTCTCCCGCACCCACGACTCGCCCTTGCGCACGATCACGAGTTTTTCCTTCCCTGCACCTTCGATATTGATCCGGTCCACGATGTCCGACTCCACGCGCAGCAGGCTCCGATCGCGAAGGTCGTTCGGCTTCGTCGCCAGCAGCGTCTCGACCGCCTTTTTCAAAACGACCACGGAATCCCGAGTCGAAAGTTTCGCGTAAATCTTCTCCGCGTCATCCTTCAGCGTGGACCCGATTTGCAGCACCGTCGGCTTGTCGCTGCCTTCCGAAAAAAGCGAAACCGTCCCGCGCGGCTCCTGCAATCCGTAGGCCGCGAGATTCGCCGAATCCGCCACGAACGACTCAATGTGCGCCGTCGCCGCCTGCGCAATGATGTCGCCGACTTTCGAGTCATCGCCGCGCGCCTTCAGCGGCTTCGAGATCGTCCAGTGATCGTTCTTCTTCTCCAGCTCGATCTCACCTGCCGTGCTCTTGATCGCCACTTTACTTACTTGCGCATTGCTCAAATCCGTCAGTTTCCGCTCGCGATACTCGTCCGCCTTTTTCGTGATCTGCTTCTTCAGATCCGACGAAATCACGAACACCTTTTTCTCGTCCGCGAGCTTCACATACATCTTTCCCTCCACCGCCGCCTCCTTGCCAAAGAGTAGTTCCACCGGCTTTCCCTGCCCGCCAAAAGTCACCGTCGTCTCCGAAGACGACAGGCCATATTCCTTGAG
>JANLQB010000728.1:0-2020 GCA_031367565.1 Verrucomicrobiota bacterium | reverse complement strand
CCACCATGCGCACCCTCCTTCTCGCGATTTCCTCCCTCGTGCTGTTCGCCGCGTCCGTCCGCGCGGACTTGTTTTCCTACGTCGCCAAACCCGAACCGGAGTTCGGCTGGACCGTGGCGAGCAAGGTCGATGTCGGGAACTGCGAAGTCGTTTCCATCAAACTAAAATCGCAAGTCTGGGAAGGCATCGTGTGGGAGCACGATCTCGTGATTTTTCGACCGAAGGACACGGACGTGCAGGACAAAATGTTCCTGCTGAACAGCGGCGGAAAGATGAAGCCGGACGGACTGCCCTACGGCGTGATGCTCGCCACGATGATGAAGGCGCCCGTCGCGATGCTGCTCGGGATTCCCAATCAGCCGCTCTTTGAAGGCAAGACCGAGGACAACCTGATCGCGGAAACTTTCGTGCGTTATCTCGACACGAAGGACGACGGCTGGCCGCTGCTTTTTCCCATGGTGAAGAGCCTCGTGAAAGCGATGGACGCGATCCAGGAATACACCGCGAAAGAAGGGCCGAAGCGCACGGAGAAATTCGTAGTGGGTGGCGCGAGTAAACGCGGCTGGACGACTTGGCTCACCGCCGCCGCCGATCCGCGCGTGATGGCGATCACGCCGATGGTCATCGACGTTTTGAAAATGCCCGAGCAGATGGCACGTCAGTTCGAGTGCTTCGGCGGGCCGAGCGAGCAGATCCTGCCTTACACCGAGCGTGGCCTCATCCCGATGCCGAAGACCGACGACGCGCAGCGCCTCTGGACGTGGGTGGACCCCTACAGCTATCGTGCGAAATACACGATGCCGAAGCTGATCGTGCTGGGGAACAACGACCGCTATTGGGCACCCGACGCGCTGAACCTTTATTGGGACGAATTACCCGGCCAAAAGTGGATCAATTACACGCCGAATGCCGGCCACAATCTCACGACGAAAGGCGAGAACGGCGCGAAGGGCGACCCGATGCGTGCGGTCCGCGCGACGGCGGCTTTTGCGCGGTATCAATTTACGGGACGCGCGATGCCCGAGCTGACGTGGAAGCACGATGAAGCGGGCGATCAATTGCGGCTCACGGTGCGGTCCAATCCTGCGCCGAAAGAAATCAATCTCTGGCAGTGCAGCGGCCCGACGAAAGACATCCGCGACGCGCGATGGGAATCGCGTCCGGTCGCAGTGAATGGCGGTCCGACCGAAATTTTGCAGGCGCGTCCCGCCAGCGGCGTGTCGTGCTTCTACGCCGACTGCGCGTATGAAATCGACGGTCTCCCGTTCACGCTCTGCACACAGCTCCGGCTCGTGGAAGCGAAATGAGGCCGTGCCCCCGCGTCGGTTGACGCACGGTTCCAGCCCCATTTCTCCCGGCGGAGCCGCATCGTTCGCGAGTCGCGTTACGGCGCCCGACCTTCGCCGTTGGACACGGCGGGCGTCGTTTTGCTTCATCTGCTTTTTGCCAGAAAATTCACTGGCCGACCGATGTTTCCTGGGCTCATTAAGCTCCCAAAACCGCACACAATGAACCTCCGTTCCATTCTCATCGTCTCGTTGCTGTCGCTCGCTGTCGCGCGCGGGCAGCTCGTCGAAACTATTTTCAATTTCCCCAACAGCGGCGCACTGGGCGAGTATCCGGTTGGGGCGATGGCCGTCGGGCCGGGCGGCCACCTTTACGGAACGACGATCGAGGGCGGCACGGGCGACAATGGCACTGCGTTCAAGATCACAACCGACGGTGCCTTCACGTCGCTCGGCAGCTTCGACTCCGCGACCACTGGGCGCAGGCCTTACTCGCGGCTCATCACGATCGGCGACGGCTTCCTCTACGGCGTCACCGAGCGCAATGAGGGCGTCTCGGGCTACCCGAACGGCACGCTGTTCAAGCTCGATCCCGCGAACGGCCTGTCGGTCGTGTTTCAACTGCCGAGCTCCGGGAGCACTCCGAAGTTCCCGCGGGCGCTCCTCAGTGTCGAGCCGGGTGCCATCCGCGTGCTCGGCAGCGACGGGCCTCCGGGGTTTTGGAAAGTGCCGCT
>JANLQB010000722.1:0-11316 GCA_031367565.1 Verrucomicrobiota bacterium | reverse complement strand
CGGTGGATCTCGTGGGCTTTTGGAGGAGCAAGGATCTTCCGATCATCATCGGGCCGGATGGGAAGGCCTACATCACCGATGGTCACCACTCGACCGCGGGCTATCTCGCCGCCGTCACCGCGCCGCGCGAAATCATCCCCGGTCTCGGCCACGTCGTCCTCGGCCATGTCGTCGCGAATTACTACGATCCCGCCAACCCGGTCACCGCGCCCGACGATGCGTGGTGGACGGCGCGGCAGAGCGAAAACAACGCGTTCCTTTACGGCAGCAACGGCAACCAGCTCTCGCGCCTCGGCGATCCCGGCTTCGGCAGTCTCCAGCCGATCCTTCCGAGCGTGCTGCCGATGCCGACGATTCCCGGCGAGGCCAGCATGCCAAATAGCGACTATCGCGCACTTACTTGGGGCATGGTGGATGGCATCGTGAAATCGGCGACGACGAGCGCGGGCGTGCGCCTCTCGGGCTTCTCGAAATCCACGGTCGCGAATCCGACCGTGGACATCAATTTCGTGGAGTTTTACTGGGCCGACTTTCTGCGAAATCGCGTCGTTTGGGACAACACGAAAGTCGGCTCCGCGCTGAGCACGACGAACCGCGACCGCAACCTGATCGAAGCGCCGCTCTCGTTTTTCGCCGCCGTCGCAAATGGAAACGCGCTCGCGAAATCCGAAGTCTATCGCGACCAATACGGCCGCTCGCTCCTCGATTACGACAGCCCGCTTTCCTCGAATAACACGAGGAACTGGGCGCACGACTCCGCTTCCGCCGGACGCCGCGCGAAAGCGACCGATGCCTTCAACATGTTCGTGCTCGATGACTCGTTCATTCAGGGCGACATCACCCCGTCCGCGCTTTCCGCTGCGAACAACAAGCTGCACATCGACACGACCGCCGGGCAGACCATCTCCGGTGTCATCGCGAATTTCGGATCGTCGGTGGACATCAACCAAGGCAGTTCCATCACCACGCAGTGGAAAGACGCAGCGCTGAACAAACCCGCATTTAACTCCACGCTCACCATCCCCGCTGGGACCGGCACCGTGACGCTCAGCGCCGCGAACACCTACACCGGCGCGACCAACGTCGGAGCGGGCAAGCTCGTGCTCAGCGGCTCGGGGTCGATCGCGCAGAGCTCCGTCATCACGATCAGCGCGGGCGCGCAGTTCGACGTGAGCGCCGTCGCGTATGGCTTCACCATTTCGCAAAAACTCGTGAACAACGGCGTCGTCACCGGCGATGTCGATGTCCTCGGCACCGTCGGCGGCAGCGGAGTTTTCCAAGACACGGTCACGGTCGAAAACGGCGCGCACGTCACCGCTGGAAACAGCCCCGGCACGCTGACCTTCGGCGACGGGCTCACGCTCGGAAACGGCAGCATCCTGGATTTCGATCTGGGACTCAGCTCCGATCTGCTGCGCATCACCGGCGGCATCCTCGATGGCAGCGGCCTCGCGGGGACGACGGTGAACTTCATCTACGCGCCCGACTTCGTGCCGGGCAGCACCTTCACGCTGCTCGATTGGACCGGGGCCACCGCGACCGATCTGGACTTGAGCGACTTCGTCTTCGCGAACGCGAGCCCAACGGCATTCGCGATCGTCGGCGACACGCTGCAAGTCACCGTCGTCCCCGAGCCTGGCATCGTCAGCCTGCTCGGCCTCGGTCTCGCCGCCGTTTTCGGTCGCCGTCGCCGCGCGTAGTCGCAGATCCCTTTGGTTGGCAGAAAACGCCGCTGCGGATTCCCGCGGCGGCGTTTTCATTTTGCCTCCCGGCACGCGGCGGAGGTTTTGGCGCGGCTCAATCTCCTTTACTCTCTCATATGGGCGCCGCACCATTCGGGGACGTGAAGCGGGTGGGTGAAGAAACCGCTCCACAAGTTCGATCGCAGCAGGAGGCAGCATGAAATCTCCGCAAAAAAAATCCGCAGACAGGCCGCGCGAATCCGATGAGGACAAGGCCGCGCAAAGGCTCGCTTTTTTCCGTGCGCAGCGCGGGATCGTTCCGCCGGCTGAGGCGGTGCCGGCGGCTCCGAAAGCTGCCCGGCGAAAGTCGAAATAGCGCAGCGCGCCTGAGATCGTTTTCAAAAGCAAAACCTCAAACGAAAGGCTCCCATGGAAACTCCCACGCAGAATCCCAAAACAACCGGCGGCACACGGGCAATGGACAAGGCAAAGACATTCTCCCCTCCGAAGAAACCGCCCGGGGGAAAGGCGCTCGCCCGGCTCAGACTTTTCAGCGAGCAGCGCGGCATCCCCGTAGAATCCAACCCCGCGGCGGGGGCGATCAAACGTATCCCGGTGAAAACTCGCGCCGCGCAAACCCGGGCACCGCGCGGCGCGAAGCCGCCTACCGCCAAACAAATCGGAAATGCGTATCTTGCCGGATTTGCCGCGCGCCATCCGCAGCGACCGAAAGGCACGCGGGCGATGGCCGCTCCGGTGACGACTGGCTGGCGTCCGCTCGGGCCGTTCAGCATTCCGCACGGACAGACTTACGGCAGCGGCCCAGAGAGTCGGCCATCGGTGGCTGGGCGCATCGCTACGATCGCGGTCGATCCAGGAAATCCGCAGCACATCCTCATTGGCGCAGCGGGTGGCGGTGTGTGGGAGACGCGGGATCTCGGGGCGACGTGGGCTCCGCGCACGGACCACCAGCCTTCGCTTGCGACGGGCGCGATCGCTTTCGATCCGCAGAATCCCGCGATCGTGTACGCGGGCACGGGCGAGGGTGATTTTTACTCGAATCTCGGAGTCGGCCTGTTGCGCTCGACCGATGGCGGCACGACGTGGGCAGTCCGCGCGACCGCGCCTTTTGTCGGCACGGGTTTTCATAAAATCATCGTCGATCCGCAGGATGGAAATCGCCTCTACGCGGCGACCACCGGCGGCCTTTTCCGCTCGCTCGATGGCGGCGCGACTTGGTCTGCGCGGCGCAATTTCACGACGTGGGATGTTTCCCTCCGCACGCCGACCACGGGCTCGACGCCGCAGAGCGGGGGACTTTTTGCCGCGGGTGGCGACGGGCTCTTTCGCTCGACGAATGGCGGGACGGGCTGGACTTCCGTGTCTTTGCCCGGCTCGTCCTCGGGCTTTGCGCGGCTCGCGTGCCGGCAGGCTCCGTCGAATGCGGGGATCGTGTATGCCTTCGGGGCGCTGTCTTCCGGCGAGGGGAAACTGTGGCGGCGCGGCAGCTTCAGCGGTTCGTTCGTCTCGGTAAATCTGCCGGCCGATCTGGCGGTGAAGCAGGCGTGGTACGACTGGTTCCTCGCCGTCGCGCCGAACAATCCGGACGTCGTTTATCTCGGCGCGATCAATGTCCATCGCGGAGTGCGTGGCGCGGACGGCTCGTTCACATGGACGAATATTTCCGCGCGCAGCACCGGCCCGTCCATCCACCCCGATCAGCACACGATCACGTTTTCGCCGGATGATCCGAACGTGCTCTACGTCGGCAACGACGGCGGCATCTACCGCTCGCCGGATGCGGGCGTGAACTGGACGCCGCTCAATCGCGGCCTGTGCATCACCGAGTTTGAATACCTCGCGCAACATCCCGAGCACGAGGCCTGGCTGCTCGGCGGCACGCAGGATAACGGCACCCTGCGCTTCGAGGGCGAAGAGGTGTGGTTCCACGTGCAGGATGGCGACGGCGGCGATGTCGGCATCAACAGCGGCACGCCGTACACGTGCTTCCACACTTTTTTCAACATGGGCATGGAACGCTCGACGACCGGCGGCGGCTGGGGCTCGTGGAATGCCATCGGGCCCGGCGTCGCCGACGGATACGCGTCGCTGTTTTACCCGCCGGTGGAAGTGCGCGACAGCAATGTGGCGCAGGCAGGCGAGACCGTTTTTGTGTCGTCGAATAATGGGAACACCTTCTTTGAAGCGACGCTACCGGGCAGATCGGGCATCGCGAGCGCGCTCGGCAGCCGGTCGGCCACTCGCATTTTCGTCGGCACGACGGCGGGGGAAATCTATCGCGTCGATCGCATCAGTGGCGCGTGGATCAATGGCGTTCGCGTCAGCCAGCCGCTGAATGGATTCATCAGCGATCTGATCGTGGACCCGACGAACGAAAGCCGGCTCTGGCTGACGTGCTCGCAATTTGGCCAGCCCCATGTGATGCGCTCCGACAACTCTGGCGCGACCTGGACGAACGTAACCGGCACGCTTCCCGACATTCCCTTCAACGCGATCGAGCTCGACCCGGCGAATACGCAGATCGTGTACGCCGCCGCAGATGTCGGCGTCTTTCGCTCCGCGGACGGCGGCGCGACGTGGTCGCCATTCAGCAATCTGCTGCCGAATGCGATGGTCTCCGATCTCGCCTTTCACGGCCCTTCGCGGCTGCTGCGCTGCGCGACGAAAAACCGCGGCGTGTGGGAAATCCCCGTCGATCTCTCGACCGTGCCGGATGTGGAAATCTATCTGCGCGACAGCGCGGTGGACACCGGCCGACTCAGTCCCTCGCCCTCCGGCACGGCTGATCCGTTTAAGCAAGGCGCGAACCTTTACTGGTGGCAAAGCGCGGACATCAAAATCGACTCACCGACTTTCCAGCGACCCGCGCTCGACGACATTCATTTCGAGATTTTCGAAGACGACCACGGGCTTCTTCCGGCGGGCCTCATCCACGAAAATCCGCAGCGCGGGAAGACCGTGCGCGTTTACATCCAAGTCCACAATCGCGGACGGAAAGCCGCGACCAACGTGGCGGTGAAAGCGTTCTTCACCGATGCGTCGCTCGGCTTGCCCGACTTGCCAGCCGCGTTCTGGACGAACTTCCCGGGCAACACGCTCCCGTCGAATTCACCGTGGAAAGTCGTCGCGCCGCACGTCGTCTTGCCGAGCCTCGGCGCGGGTGAGGCAAAGATCGCCGCGTTTGAATGGGCCGTGCCGACCACCGCAGCGGACCACACATGCCTGCTCGCGATCATCAGCGCGGACAACGATTCCATCACCACCATCGAACGCTCGATCGCCCCACTCGTCACCGGCGAGAAAAAGTGTGGCCTGAAGAATTTGACCGTAGTCGGTCCCGCGCCGTCCGTGGGCTCGCGCCAGTTCGTGGTGAAAGTGAACCTCTGGTCCAATGCAGCCGGGCGCGAGTTTGGCCTCGCGGCAGATGCGGGCGGGCGGAGTCTCGTGCGCGGATTTCTCACGAGCAAAAAGCTCGCCGATCTCGCGCAGGCCGCCGGGCTGAAGAAGGTCACGCTGAGCGAAGACGAGCGCGCGCAGCTCGATCAGCTTTGCGAGGAGGACGAGTGGATCCGCACCACGCTCGATACCAAGCGCGCCTTCATCCCGCCGAAAACCGGCCCGTGGATCGCCGCCTTCGAACTTCCCAAGAAAGCGCCCGAACTGCTCGTGCTCCTGCTCGATCCAAAATCCAAAGCCAGCGCCGGCTCGATCCTTCAGACGAGCAAAGACGGCAAACAAATCCTCGGCGGCTACACCTTCACCGCGCAAACCGCATAACCCGAAAACCACACCATGGACTTCATCGAACGCTGGCTCCACCTCTCGCCGGACAATGGCCGCGGAACGACCGAGGCACTTTTCCTCCTCGTCGCCGTCGCGCTCTTCATTGCGATCGCCTGCCGTCGTCGGATCATCGCATTTGTAAAACGCGCGGGCCGGGATGACTAGGGCCGCGCCTCCGCGCGGCGCGAGGCTGTCTCGATCGCCCCGTAGCTCCGGCTTGCCGCTCGCGGAGCGATCCGACATCTTTCGCCCACCATGCCTCGCAAAAGCTCCCGTTCCTCCACCGCGCGCGCGGTGCGCGCCGACTCCATTTTGACGATCACGCCGCGGGCGGATCGGCGGCTGAACTTCGGCGGGAAGTGGGCCTACGCGCCGGCGCCCGAGACTTCGCCGGTGAAGATCGCGGCGCGGTATGAGTTGTTTGTGAATGGCGAATTCGTCGCACCGAAAGCCGGGAAGTATTTTGCGACGGTGAATCCGGCGACGGAGGAAAAGCTGACGGAGATCGCCCAGGCGGACGCTTCGGATGTGGATCGCGCGGTGGTGGCGGCGCGGCGCGCGTTCAAGGGCTGGAGCCAGTTGCCGGGCCGCGAGCGCGGGAAGTATCTCTACCGAATCGCGCGGATCATTCAGGAGAAATCGCGCGAACTCGCGGTGCTGGAGACGATGGATGGCGGGAAGCCGATCAAGGAAGCGCGCGATTTCGACCTACCGCAGGTCGCCGCGCACTTTTTCTACTACGCGGGCTGGGCGGACAAACTGGATTACGCCTTTCCCGGAAAGAAAGCCGCGCCCGTCGGCGTTTGCGGACAGATCATCCCGTGGAATTTCCCGTTGCTGATGGCGGCGTGGAAACTGGCTCCGGCGCTGGCTTGCGGAAACACCGTCGTCTTGAAACCAGCGGAGACGACGAGCATCACGGCGATGCACCTCGCGCAGATTTTCCAGGAGGCGGACTTGCCGCCGGGCGTGGTAAATATCGTGACGGGCGCGGGCGAAACAGGCCGCGCGCTCGTCGAGCATCCCGACGTGGACAAGATCGCTTTCACCGGCTCGACGGATGTGGGCAAGCTGATCGCGAAGTCGGTGGCGGGGACGAAGAAAAAGCTGACGCTCGAACTCGGCGGCAAGGCGGCGCATCTCGTTTTCGAGGACGCGCCGATCGATCAGGCGGTCGAGGGCGTCGTGAGCGGAATCTTCTTCAATCAAGGCCACGTCTGCTGCGCGGGCTCACGGCTACTGGTGCAGGAGTCCGTTTACCCGGCCGTGCTGCGCCGCCTGCGTGATCGCATGCGCACGCTGCGCGTCGGCGATCCGCTGGATAAGAACACCGACATCGGCGCGATCAACTCAAAGCCGCAGCTCGAAAAAATACGCGGTCTCGTGGACGCCGGCGTGAGCGAGGGGGGTGAACTCATTCAGCCGAAATGCACGCTGCCCGCGAAAGGCTATTGGTTCCCGCCGAGCCTTATCACCGGGGTGACCGCGAGCCATCGCGTGGCGCAGGAGGAAATCTTCGGCCCGGTTCTCAGCGTGATGACTTTTCGCACGCCGGACGAAGCCATCGAGCGCGCGAACAACACGCCCTACGGCCTGAGCGCGGGCGTGTGGACGGACAAAGGCAGCAAGATTTTCAAGATGGTCTCGAAACTCCGCGCGGGCGTGGTCTGGGCAAACACCTACCACAAATTCGACCCGACCTCGCCCTTCGGCGGCTACAAGGAGAGCGGCTTCGGGCGCGAGGGTGGCGTGCATGGGCTGCTGCCGTATGTGCAACTGAGCTGACACGCCCTACCACCCACACGCTAACGCGCTGCCGTATAGAGCGACACGATGCCGGCGCTGAGCGGCTGACCCGCTGGCTCTTTGAAGCCGGCTTCTCTGAGCAGGGCGCACATCGCTTCGCCGCGGGGGAATTGTTCGATGGATTCGCCGAGATAGTCGTAGGCGGATTTTTCACCGGTGAGAAATGACGCGATCCGGGGAAGGGCGTGATGCAAATAGGGGCGGTAAATCCAGCGCAGCGGTGGCGGCGGGAGGGAAAAATCGAGGATCAGGACGTGGCCGCCCGGCGCGAGGACGCGATGCATTTCCGCGAGGCCGGCGGGCCAGGACTCCATGTTTCGCAGGCCAAAGGCGATCGTGAGCGCGTCGAATGAGGCGTCGGCGAAGGGAAGATGGAGGCCGTCGGCGGTAACAAGCGGTTGAAGCCCTTTGCGTTGGGCGACACGGAGCATCGGATGGCAGAAATCCGCGCCCACTAGAAATGCATCAGGGCAGGCGGCACGGATTGTCAGGGCGAGATCGCCGCTTCCCGTCGCAAGATCGAGAATCCGCGTCGGCTTCCATCCTTTCACGATGTGCGCGGCCTGTTTTCTCCAAAAAAAATCGAGCCCGCCGCTGAGGAGGTGATTGGCGAGGTCGTAGCGTCGCGCGATGGAGGAAAACATGGCGCGGACGCGGGAGCTTTGGCGGTCGATGGGGACTGTCATGGCTTGGTGGGAGCGGTTCTGAGCACCGGAAAGGCATACCACATGCTTTCCCAGAGGGGAATCACTGCTGCTAATTCCTGCCTGTGGGAAAGGGTGGCGCTCCGACCAAAACATGTCTCATCCATTGCTCAATAAAGCCCGAGTCCTGATCGTGGACGATGAGCCGTCGAACATCCGGCTCCTGGAGCGCGTGTTGGAAATGTATGGAAGCGCGGCGGTTAAGAGCACGACCGATCCACGCCAGGCGCTGCCGCTTTACTTTGAGTTTCAGCCAGACCTCATCCTGCTCGATCTGCATATGCCGCATCTGGATGGCTTTGCGGTGATCGAGCTACTGAAGGCTGCGGTGCCGCCGGATGATTACCTGCCGATCCTCGTGCTGACGGCGGATGTGACGATCGACACGAAGCGGCGCGCGTTAAAAGCGGGGGCCAAGGATCTCGTGACGAAGCCGCTGGATAATTTCGAGGTCGTCCTGCGCATCAACAACTTGCTCGAAAGCCGCTTCCTGCACCTGGAACTGCAAAAGCAAAACGAAGGACTCGAACAGCAGGTGCAAGAGCGGACAGCGCGGCTGGAGGAAACGCTCGCGGAATTGCGATCGGCGCAGGAGGCCGTGGTGAAACAGGAACGCCTGAGCGCGCTCGGGATGATGGCCGGCGGGATCGCGCACGATTTTAACAACGCGCTGACGATGGTGCTCGGCTACGGCGAGCTGCTCCTGCCTCACATGCAGCAAAGCGCGCCGGAGCAGGAGATCGCCTATTTGCGGCACATGATCGACGCGGCGCAGGACGCGACCCATGTCGTCAGCCGGTTGCGTGAATTTTACCGGCCAGCGACTTGCAACGACGTGCGCGTGCCGGTCGATCTCAACGAAATCGTGCAGAAAACCGTTTCGCTCACGGCGCCAAAGTGGAAGGACAAGGCGCGGATGGGCGGTGTGCAGATCGAGGTGCTGACGGATTTGCAGGCGACCGCCTCGGTGGCTGGAAACGCGGTCGAACTGCGCGAGGTGCTGACGAACTTGATCTTCAACGCCGTCGATGCGATGCCGCGCGGCGGAAAGATCGTCGTCTCGACGGGAATGGACGGCGACTACTCGACGATCGCGGTGAGCGACAGCGGTACGGGCATGAGCGAGGACGACCGCGCGCGGTGTCTCGAACCGTTTTTTACCACGAAGGGCGACCGCGGCACGGGCCTCGGGCTGTCGGTGGTTTACGGCATCATCCAGCGGCACGGAGGGATGATCGAGATCACGAGTGAGATCGGACGCGGAACCACTTTCTCGATCAGCCTGCCACTGGCGACGCACGAAACGCAGATTTTTGAGGCTCCGAAAGAAGCGGGCGTGTCGAGAGCGCTCCGCATCCTGGTGGCTGACGATCAGGAGGTAATCTGCGAATTGATCGCGGAGTATCTGCGAGCGGACGGCCACGCAGTCGAAATCGCCTGCGATGGGACCGACGCTTTCAACAAATTTAACCCCGCGCGTTTCGACATGGTCGTGACCGACCAATCGATGCCCGGCATGAGCGGCCAGCAACTCGCGGGTGAAATCCATAAATCGGCTCCGGGAACGCCGATCATTTTGCTGACGGGATTTGGAGAAATGGTGGATCTCGGAACGCCTCCCGAGGGGATTTCGTTGATCGTCGGAAAGCCAGTAAGCGCGGCAAAATTGCGGCGCGCGGTGCTGGTCGCATCCGGCGGGGACGAAGCGCCGGCCGCGGCCGCGGCGTGATTTCCCCGCTTGCCTCGTGCGCGATCGGCGCGCGATAGTCCGCGCTCTTTTCCACCAGAAATCATGCAAACCATCGGAATCGGACTCGCGGGAATGGGCAACGTCGGCGCGGGTGTCTTCAAACACCTGACGCAAAATCGCGCCCTGTTGCGGGAGCGGCTCGGGCTGGAGCTCGAGGTGAAAAAGATCGCCGTGCGCGACAAGGCGCGGGATCGCGGCGTGGCAGTGCCGGCGGAATTGCTGACGACGAATGCGATGGAATTTCTCGATGATCCGGCGATCCAGATCATCGTGGAGTTGATGGGGCAGAAGGAGGAAAGCCTCCGGCTCGTGCTCGGGGCGATCGAGCGGAAGAAGATCGTGGTGACGGGCAACAAGGCGCTGCTCGCGGAGCACGGGAAGGAGATTTTTGCGGCGGCTTTCGAGCACAAGGTGCCGGTGTTTTTTGAAGCGGCAGTCGCGGGAGGAATCCCGATCATCAAGGCGATCCGCGAAGGGTTCGTGGCGAATCATATTCAGTCGATCCACGGGATCATCAACGGCACGTCGAACTACATCCTGACGCGCATGACCGAGGCGGGCATGGGCTTCGCCGAAGCACTCGCGGAGGCGCAGGCAGCGGGTTACGCGGAGGCGGATCCGGCGCTCGATGTGAACGGCGGCGATGCGGCGCACAAGGCGATCATCCTCGCGTCGCTCGCGTATGGATTTTGGGTGCCGGGCGATAAGATTTTTGTGGAAGGCATCGAAGCACTCACGGCGAGCGACATCTGTTTTGCGCGGAAGCTCGGGTATGCGATCAAGCTGCTCGGCATCATCAAAGCGGACGCGGACGGCCCGATTGAGGTGCGCGTGCATCCGACGCTGGTGCCCGAGAAACATGTGCTGGCCAGCGTGAACGGCGTTTTTAACGCGCTCGCGGTGAAAGGCGACGTGGTCGGCGATTCGCTGTTTTACGGACGCGGCGCGGGCCAGGACGCGACTTCGAGCGCGGTCATCAGCGACATCGCAGAAGCGGCGGACGCATTGCTTTCGCCACGGCGAAATCTCGGCTTCATGCCGCACGGACTTTACGGAACGTGCAAGCCGATCGGCGACATCGTCTCGGAATATTACCTGCGCCTGTCGGTGGAAGATCGCCCCGGCACGATCGCCCAAATCGCCGGAATCCTCGGCGAAAGCGGCATCGGTATTTCCTCCATTCTCCAGCCGGAAGGCGACGAAGGCGCGACGGTCCCGCTCATCCTAATGATCCACAAAGCCAGCCACTCGCAAATGGCCGGCGCGCTCCGTCTCATTGGCGCGCTGGATTGTGTGAAGAAGGAACCCCGCATGATCCGCGTGGAGCATTTCAACTAAACGTCGGCCTACTTCTTCCCAAAAAGATACTGTAGCGGCGCGCCGAGCCTCGCGCGCCAGGCGGACAGCGAGTGATCCGTCCCCTCTGCGCGCACCACTTTGAAATCGCGTCCTTCCACAAAGCCTTTTCCGGCCAGCACCGCGTTCAGCTTCTTCTGGAAAGGCTCGGTGAAGCGATCTTCGCCCACGGTGCCATAGTCGAAGTAGAGCTTCCGGTCCGGCCGGTAAGTCG
>JANLQB010000685.1:0-5562 GCA_031367565.1 Verrucomicrobiota bacterium | reverse complement strand
TTTCGTAAATGCCGTAAAGCGCGCGCAACGCGCCGGGCTTTATTTTTTCATCGGAGGAATCCAATGCGGTGAGGCAGACGAGCGTCGATTTCCACTCGCGGAGCGCGCGCTCGGCGAGATGCGCGACGATCGGATCGGCATCGCCCACGAGCGGCAGGACGTGCGGCGCGAGCCCCGCTTTTCCCGCACGACGCGCCGCGACGATCGCGGCGGCGCGGACGCGCGGTTTCTCGCTCGCGAGCGATTCGTTGATGAGCTGTTCCAGCTTCGGCGTCGCGAAGGCCGGGGTGCCATCGACCACCTTCAAAACGGATTCTTCCAATCCGGTGGAAGCCGCCCAGTCGATCGCGGTATCGAGGCTGAAATTTCCGATCTGCGCCACCTGCGACATCGTCGCCAGCCACGCCGTGCGCTCCGCCACGCCATCGCGTCCCGGACTGGCCACCGCCACGCCTTGCGCGCTGGGCCGCTCGCCCTGTCGCACGCGGCGCAAGAGCTGGCGCTGCGCCGCGAGCCGCAGCGTGCCGCTCGGGGAATTGATCGCGGCGACGAGCTGCTCCGCGTTCGCGCTCGCGAGGTCCGGCACGATCACGGACGGCGCGCCGCGTTTCACCACGCGCAGGACGTAGCCCGCGTTCGGGCCGTTGTAGTTGAAGGTCGCGCCTTCCCACGACGAAATGAAAATCTGCCCCGCCGCGTCCACGTCCATGTCCGTGGGGCGCGTGATTTTCAGCCACTCGCGCTGCTCCGGTTTCCAGCTCGCGCCGTTTTCGGTGAGTGGATGATACATGATCGCGTCGCGTCCCCACTCGACCGTGAAAAGCCCGTTATTCAAACCCGGCTCGTCGATCCACAACGCGCCGCACGGCGAGCCGCCGCCGTAATCGGCGAGCGGTTTCACATGATCTTCGGGGAAGTTTTTGAAGAGCGTCGGGTAGCCCATGTGCGCACCGGGCGGCACGTAGGAAAGCCGCACATCCCAGCCGCCGCCGTCGTTCGTATTGTCGCGCGTGAAGAGATCGAGCGTCGGGGAAACGGCCACGTCGTAGATATTCCGCTGGCCGCGCGAGACGATCTCCAGCCCGGTGCCATCGGGTCGCACGCGCACGATTCCGCCGCCCCGATTCTTGATCGTCGTCCCGTCCTTCGCGCGCGCTTCCACGTATCCGTAGTCGCCGACCGCGATGTAGATGAAACCGTCGATCGCGAGCCGGCACCCATTCGTCGTGTGATCCGCGCCGCGAAACTTCAGATCGAAGCCAAGGCCCGTCACAATCTCCTCCTGTGCGTCCGATTTCCCGTCGCCATCGACATCGTAATACGCCGTCAGATTCGGCGGATGCATCACGTAAAGCGCACCCGGCCCCTTCCCCACCGGCCCGTCCCAGATCACCCCGCGCGGACTATCCATCTCCGCGAAAGTCGTGAACTCATCCGCTCTCCCATCGCCATCCTTGTCCACACATCGCACCACGCGACCGCGCGAAGGCTTCTGATCCAGCGACCCGTTTTCATCCACCGCGACAAAAAGCACCCCATCCGGCGAAGCACTCACGCTCACTGGATACCCGACCGTCGGCGGCATCGCGAAAACGGTCGCCTCATACGCCGTCGGCAGTTTGATCGACTTCAGGATTTCCTCCTCCGTCCGCGCCGGAGCATCGGCGGCAAAAGTGAACGGAGCCGCGAAGGCGAAGGCTGCAGCGGTGATGGCGAGACGATGGTGGATCATAGAAAAAAGCGGGCGAAGAGTCCGCGTTATATCCCACGAGTCGCAGGAAAACTAGGGAGCGTCATGGAGTGGCGCGTGTCTTGCCGCCAACCGCGAAGCGTAAACCCTTCCGACCGTGGGGCGCTTCGCGCATTGATTTCGGTCGCCGGCGGGACGCTCGCCGCTCCATGACGATTGAGTTGCGGCGCGTGGGACGTTCGGGCAGCGTCCCCGCCCTTATGCAAAACGACCGCAGCACCTCTTCCATAGCCGCTTCGATTGGCGCCCTCGGCGTCGTCTATGGCGACATCGGCACGAGCGTGCTTTACGCCTTCAAGGAATGCCTGCACCACGGGCTCCACAGCGACCGCGAAATCATCGGCGTCCTCTCACTCATCATCTGGAGCCTCTTCACGCTCGTCTCGGTGAAGTATCTCGCGATCGTCATGCGCGCGGATAACCACGGCGAAGGCGGTATCCTTTCCCTGCTCTCGCTCGCTTTCCCAAAGAGCACGCAAAAGCGCGGCATCGCGGCGGGCGGCATGATCGCAGTCGGCATCGCCGGCGCGGCGCTGCTTTACGGCGATGGCATCATCACCCCGGCGATCTCGGTGCTTTCCGCAGTCGAAGGTTTGAAAATCGCCACGCCAAAAGTCGAGCCGTTCATCATCCCGCTCACGCTCGGCATTCTCGCCGGACTTTTCGCCGTGCAATCGAAGGGAACCGGCGCGATCGGGAAGTGGTTCGGCGGCGTCATGCTCGTCTGGTTTGCGATCCTCGCGCTGCTCGGCATCATCCACATCGCGGACAGCCCATCGGTCCTGAGATCGCTCAATCCGCTGGAAGGATTCTACTTCCTCACCCATCACGGCAAGTCCTCGCTCATCATGATGGGCAGCGTCTTCCTCGTCGTCACCGGCGGTGAGGCGCTTTACGCGGACATGGGTCACTTCGGACGCAAGCCGATCGCCCGCGCGTGGACCTTCCTCGTCTTCCCCGCGCTCATCTTGAACTACCTCGGCCAGGGCGCGCTCGTCCTCACGAACCCCGCCGCGCGCGAAAATCCCTTCTTCTTTCTCGCACCCGGCTGGGCGCTCTACCCGCTCGTCGCGCTCGCCACCACCGCCACCATCATCGCTTCGCAGGCCCTCATCTCCGGCGCGTTTTCGCTCACGATGCAGGGCATCCAGATGGGCTACATCCCGCGCATGGAAATCTGCCACACCTCGAAAGACGAGCACGGCCAGATCTACATCCCAAAGCTGAACGTCTTCCTCGCCATCGGTTGCGGCGCGCTCGTCATCGGCTTCAAAAGCAGCACCGCGCTGGCCAGCGCGTATGGCATCGCCGTCACGCTCACCATGCTCGCCACCACCGCCATCTTCTTTTTCGCCGCGCAGCGCATGTGGAATTGGAGCCCGCTGCGTGCCGGGGCGACGTGTCTGGTTTTCGGTATCATCGAGATCATCTTCTTCGCCGCCAATTCCCTGAAGATCCTGCACGGAGGCTGGTTCCCGCTCGTCATGGGCTTCATCCTTTTCACCATCATGATGACCTGGAAACAAGGCCGCACCCTGCTCGGGCAATGTCTCCCGCCGGCCATGCCGCTTGATGACTTCATCGCCTCCATCAGCATGGCGGGAACGCTCGACGCCCAAAACAGCCTGCATCGCAGTCAGGGCACCGCCGTCTTCCTTGCCGGCAATCCCGAAGGCACGCCGAACGCGATGATCAAAAACATCAAACACAACCAAATCCTGCACCGGCAAAACATCCTGCTCACCATCGTCACGGATCACAGCCAGCCTTACGTCCCGCCCGCCGAGCGCGTCCAGGTCGCCGATCGCACGGAAGGTTTCCACCGAATCATCGCCAACTTCGGGTTCATGGAGACGCCGCACATTGACGAAGTCATCCGCGCCGCGAAAGAAGCCGGGCTTCCGATCAATCGCGACAAGACAACGTTCTTCGTGGGCAAAGAGCGCATCGTCGTCACCGCGAAAGCCGGCATGCCCATCTGGCGCGAACACCTTTTCGTCTTCCTCAGCAAACACTCCGAAAACGCCGCCGACTTCTTCCAACTCCCTCCGGATCGCGTGTATGAAGTGAGCCAGGTAGTAGAAATCTAGGGAACAATCGCCCGCAGCAACTCTGCGTTCGATGTTCAGCCCGCCGCACGCGCCTTGGTCGTCGGAATACGCATCCTGATTTTCAAAGGCCGCTGCGCGGGCCTGAACATCGAACTTTGAACATCGAAAGACGGAGTCCGCATTGACCCCGCCCCGCCCAAAAATCAGCGCACTTCCCTCAGTCTGAATTCACCACGTCGGCCCATCGCCCCCTCAAAGGGAAGCGGCCCCGGCTTCCTAGCTCTGGCTCAGAAATTTGAAGGTGCTTACTTTCCACGGCACCGCGATCGAGTCCCCTTCCCGGACTTTGTAGAAATGCTCCATAGGCACGCTGGGAATCTGCTGGGTCCGGCCAGTCGTAGGCCAGAAGATCTCGATCGCTTTGATGGATTTCGCATCGCCCAGGCCGACATGATTTCGCAATGGCCCCGCGCCGAAACTTCCTCCCGTCGAGACCGTGCGATAGAGACTCCGCTCGCCCTCCGGCGTGTCGATGATAACGCGGATTCTGGCTCCGAGAGCGGACCGATTCGAGTCCACACCTTCGAGCTTTAGCTTTACCCAATGGTTCTTGTGGCCGGGATTGGCATACAGCGCGGTGTAGTATTTGTCGCCGGTGTAAGCTCCTCCTAACACCGCATAGATGTCTTGCTGGCCGTCGTTGTTCAGGTCGGCAAAGGCGATAGCGTGGCCTTT
The DNA here is from genome assembly GCA_031367565.1 of Verrucomicrobiota bacterium. GTDB lineage: Bacteria > Verrucomicrobiota > Verrucomicrobiia > Chthoniobacterales > Chthoniobacteraceae > JANLQB01. The sequence goes on along the minus strand of JANLQB010000685.1, from coordinate 1,026 downwards.
CTGCAAATTGCCAAACCCGCCGGACGTCGTGACATCCTGAAACTTTTTGCCTCCCGCGTTTCGAAACATGCGGTTTGGAACGAGTGCAGTGTAAAAAGGTTCGCCAGTGCCGAGGTAGAAATCGAGGAAGCCATCGTTATCCAGATCGCCGAAGTTTCCAGACATACCGAGAATAGTCTGATTGAAGCCCATCTGCGCCGCCACGTCGGTAAACGTCCCGTTGCCGTTATTGTGATAAAGCCGCGGACGATGCCCTTTGCTGGGCTGCCCGAGATAGTCCTGCACGACAGCGTCGATGCCGCCGGCGTAACCGCACACGAAAATATCCTGCCAGCCGTCGTTATCGTAGTCAAAAAACCAGCACGGAAAACTGGAGATGGGTTCGGCCAGACCGGCGGCTTTTGTGACATTGGCAAACTTCCAACCGGCTTGCGGATTCGCCGGGTCGCGCGGACCCTCGTTGCGGAGCAGAGGGTTGTAGCCGCCACCCCGTTGCGAGATGTAGAGATCCGGTCGTCCGTCGTTGTCATAGTCTCCACTCGCAACGGCTTTCACATAGCCGACCACCTTTACGCCACACTCGGCGGCATGGTCCGTGAAAGTGCCGTCATGATTGTTCCGAAACAATTCGCATGGGTGCGGGTCTTGTTCATCGGTGGTTTCGTTACCCACGAAAAGGTCCAGCCAGCCATCACCGTCGTAGTCGAACCAGACTGCGGTCTGCGTCGGGTGAGCCACGAGCAGGCCGGCATACTCCGTCACGTCCGTGAAAGTGCCATCGCCATTGTTGTGGAGAAGGGATTTTGGGAAGACACCGGCTTTCCCGAGCCATCCTCCGCGCAATACGAGGATGTCCACGTTCCCATCGTTGTCGAAATCCGCGTCGATCAAATTCAGGCCGCCGACGAGTCCAGTCAGGCCCGCCGCCTCCGTCCGATCGGTGAAGGTGCCGTCGCCATTGTTGTGAAAAAAGCGCAGTTGGGTAGTTAGCCCAAAGTCGGACCGCACGATGTCGAGAAAGCCATC
>JANLQB010000642.1:0-2993 GCA_031367565.1 Verrucomicrobiota bacterium | reverse complement strand
TGGAGGCCGTCTTTGAACTCGAAAAGGGCGAGTAGATTTTCCTCGGGCGCGGCGATGAAAAGTCCGCCGGTGCCACGCACGAGCGTGGCGGCTCCGAGCGCGCTGAGGCCGATGAACATCACGAGGACGAACGTGTAGATGACGCACGTGCAGTATTTCACGGCGAGGACCCGCAGGCGCGAGATCGGGCGGCAAAGCGTCATGCGCAGCGTGCCGTCTTCGACTTCCTTTGCCACGATGTCGCCGCCGACGAGGCAGAGGAAAAGTGCGCCGAGCAGGATGACGGTGATGGGCACCATGATCATCGCGAGCGTGAGGCCGGAGAAGTATTGCTCGAAGACCGCGCCGAATTTCTCGATCGCGCGGCGAAGGCCTTGCTGGCCGAGCGGCATCTGGCAAAGGGCGAGCACGAGCGTTTCCACGCCGAGGAAAACGCCGAAGCCGAGATAGGTGCGCTTGCGGGCGAAGAGCTTCCAGAGTTCGCCGTAGAGTTGGAGGAAGAAGAGGCTCATTCGGGTTTTTCGGAGTGGGCGTCGGACTGCGTCATCGCGAGATAGATTTGCTCCAGATTCCGCCGCTGCGGCTCGACGACACTCACGCGCACGCCGCCGTGCACGAGCTTCGCCACGAGATCGGCGACCTCGGCGCCAGCCGCGGGCACGATGACGCCTGGTTCGACGACGTGGCCTTCCAGCAGCGCCGCGGCGCGCGGCCAGTCATCGACTTCCAAGCGCACGCGCTCGCGATCGGTCGCGAGATCGGCCCAGCGTCCGTCGAAAATCTTGCGGCCTTGATTCAGGATCGCGACGTGATCGCAGAGTTGCTCCACCTCGACAAGCAGGTGCGAGCAAAAGACGACCGTGATCCCGCGCTCGCGATTCAGCTTTTTGATCAGCTCGCGCATTTCATGAATGCCCTCGGGGTCGAGCCCGTTCGTCGGCTCATCCAGCAGCACGACTTCATTCGCGGGCAGCAGCGCCTGCGCGAGGCCGAGCCGCTGGCGCATGCCCTGGCTGTAAGTGCCGACCTTGTCGTGGATGCGTTTGGCGAGGCCGACGGTCTCCACTGCATCCTCGATCTTTTCTTTCGGGACGCGCGCCGTGTAGCTGGAGTAAATCAGCAGATTCCGCCAGCCGCTCAGGTAGTCGTAAAAGCGCGGCGCTTCAAAGATCGCGCCAACCTTCGCCAGCGCGCGCCCGCGATCTTTTTGCACCGACACACCATCCACAAACGCCTCGCCGCTTCCCGGTAAAACCTGCCCGAGTAGGATGCCGAGGGTCGTGCTTTTTCCCGCGCCGTTATGGCCGAGCAGGCCGAAGATTTCCCCCTTTTCCACCGTGAGCGAAAGTCCGTGTAGCGCGGGCCTTCCCTTGAAGGATTTGGTGAGGTTCTGGAGTTGAATCATGCGCGCGCAAGGCCGGGAGAGCGGCGTTGAACGGTGGCAGGTTTCCTGTAGCCTGCGCGCCCATGCAACTCTTTTCCCTCGCCGCGCTCGGCCCCGAAGCGCAACGCCTCCTCGACGATCTCTCCCGCAAACTCGCGCACGATTACTCGGTGGAAATCATCACCTTCGCGGGGATCACGCTCGCCCTTTGGATCGCCGCGGCGTGGGTCGCCGCGCAGGCCGTGGTGAAAGAAAGCGCGGCCACTGGCCATGCCATCGCGACTGGTTTCCGATGGTTCACCGGCATCCTTGCCGCCGTCGTGCTGGCCGGTGCGACGTTCTATTTCGCGCGGCTGCGCGGCTCGGGAACGATGACGAATGCGAGCATCGGTATCGGAATCATTCTGGTCCTTTACGCAGCGATCAGTGCGCCCATCGCGGTTTACAAAATCCCATTCGTCAAAGGTCTCATCTTCGCCGTGATCGGCGTGCTCGTGCATCTCGCCGGGCAGGTCGCGGTGCTGAAGGTGATGAACGATCCGCTGCAACTCACCACCCGCCTCGACCAGGTCCGCCGCCTCACCGCACTCTCGCCGGAGGAGGCTTCTCAAGTTCTCACTTCGCTGAAAAAGCCTGCGTCTTCGGGCGCAACGATCGCCGCAGCCACAACGCCCGCGCCGGTCCCGGCCAAGCCGCCGGAAGCCACGCCCGCGCCCGCCGCGCCGCCGAAACCGCGCGGGAAGACGATCGCCGAGCGGCACGATGATCTGAAAAAAGTGTACGCCGATTTAATGGCGGAGAGGGAGTCGCTTCGCGAAGGCGATGACGACGCGCTCGCCGCATACCATCGCGCCACGGCGCAGTACGTCGAAAAACTCGCGCAGCTTCAGAAAGACAAAGACGCCGAAAACAAATAACCTCACTCTCAAAACCCATGCGCTCCCTCCATTCCCTACTGCTCGCCAGCCTCGTCGCCCTCACTTCCGCCCACGCCGAAATCGCCATCCCCGATTCCGTTGTCTTTGAACGCGGCGTCGAATTTTCGAACGCCGACAATCAGCATCTCCAGGTCAACATCGCGCGTCCGAAGAGCGGCGACGGACCGTTTCCCGCGATCGTGTGCATCCACGGTGGTGGCTTTCGCGCGGGCACTCGCGAGGGCTACGACGGCATGTGCGTGACGCTCGCGCAGAAGGGTTACGTCGCGATCACGGTGACCTATCGCCTTTCGCCCGCGTATCAATTTCCTGCGGCGGTGCATGACTGCAAAGCATCCGTGCGCTGGTTGCGGGCGAACGCCGCGAAGTATCACGTCGATCCCGCACGCATCGGCGCGATGGGCGGATCGGCGGGCGGACATCTCGCGCTCTTCCTCGGCGTGACGGCGGGCGTGAAGGAATTCGAGGGCGAAGGAAATGCGGATCAATCGAGCGCGGTCGCGGCGGTCGTGAGTTACGCGGGGCCGAGCGATTTCACGAAGTCGTATGCGAAGAGCGTCGATGCTGCGGAAGTGCTCCCGCTGTTTTTCGGCGGCGATCTATCCACGAAACTGCACGAGCACATCGCGGGCAGCCCGCTAAACTGGGTCACGCCGCACGCCGCGCCGACG
>JANLQB010000620.1:0-1554 GCA_031367565.1 Verrucomicrobiota bacterium | reverse complement strand
GCCGGTGCAGAAGGTGATGCGGGCGGCGTGAGGAAGCTGCGCATCCAGCGCTGCCTGCCGTGTCGGCTGCTCCCGTTCTTGACCACTTCCTGACTTTCACAATGCGGGCATTTCATTCCATCCCCCCGCCGCGGTCCTCCTCGCTGCCCATACCTGTTGCGCAAGCCCACATTTCCCCCGTGCCGCTTGCCTTTTCGCACGCGCCCCGTAACGTCGCTTCATGCCTGAACGGACGCAGAAACCAGTTGGTCCCGCACCGTGGGGCCCCAAGGAAGGCGGCGGCGACGACGGGCCGATAGCGCCCGACGTTTCCAAGCCGGACACCAAAGACCTCCTGCAACGGATGCGAAAGGTCGATCCGAACCAGTCGCGTCGTTACCGCCAGCGCACCGGTCAGTGATTGACCGAGTGCCACTGCGCCTCGCGGAAACGAGCGCCACTGCCCCCGAGGATTTCGCCGCGCTCCTGCGCCGGCAAAATCTGCTGCCGCAAATTCCCGTCGCCACCGCATCCGCCGGGCTCGCGATGCCCGCGCCGACGCAGGCCACCACGATCCTCGCGTTCAAATTCGCCGACGGCGTGCTCGTAGCCGGCGACCGCCGCGCGACGGCAGGAAATCTCGTCGTCTATGATCGCGCGGACAAAGTGCTGGAGATCGACCGGCACTCGCTCATGGCCATCGCGGGCGTCCCAGCCACCGCTTGGGAGATGGCGCGCGTGCTCGAGCATTCATTCCAGTTTTATCGCCGCAGCCAGCTCCAGGAAATGAGCCTCGATGGCAAAGTCCGCGCGCTCTCGAAACTGCTGCGCGACAATCTCGGCTTCGTGATGCAGGGCGTCGGCGTGGTCGTGCCCATCTTCGCGACCTACGACTTCGAGGCTGCCGTCGCGCGGTTGTATTTCTACGACGCGATGGGCGCGCAATTTGAAGCCGCCGACTACGCCGCGACCGGTTCCGGCTCCGGCTCCGTGCGCAGCATTCTCTATTACGAAAATACGTGGGGCAAAAAGCCGCTCGCGAAACTCAAGCAGGAAGAAGCCGTCCTCATCGCCCTCCGCGCCCTCGACACCGCCGCCGACACCGACACCGCGACCGGCGGCGTGGACCGTCGCGGACGCGTCTATCCCATCGTGAAAATCGTGACCGGCGAAGGCATCATCACGCTTCCCGAGAAGCGACTGGCGCGGATGTTTAAGGAGAAGGTCGCATGAAAATCCCCCAATCTTTTCGCTTCGCTTTGGAGCATGCCGGACCCGAATTTTTCGTGTTAGGAACCCTTGCCCTGATCGGAATCATTGTTCGGATGGTTTCCCGCCGTTTCACCCATGACTGAAGAACCATATCGCTGGGTCGAAGCTATCGCGAATCGTCGCGAGTATATCGAGACGCAGATTTCGGGCGGGAGTCCGATGGTGGCGCTGACTTATCGCGACGGAATTTTGCTGCTCACGCTGAGTCGCGAGCGGCAGAAGTTGTTTGAAATTTATGACCGAATCGGGATGGGCGCGATCGGGCATCCAGGGGACATTGAGCGGCTGCGGATGGCGGCGATC
>JANLQB010000592.1:0-12800 GCA_031367565.1 Verrucomicrobiota bacterium | reverse complement strand
GAGCGCGGGCGCGGCGATTTATTTCGCGGCGGTTGATGAAGCCCGCCACGTCGGCTACTGGAAATGCGAGATGTTGAAACACGTTCACACCGGCGAATCCTGCTGCGCCTCGCTCACCACCGCGCTCGATACCCTGCGCGAGCACGGCCAGCGCGTGACGGGGCCGAGGCAGGCCGTGCTCGCGATCCTCACGCACGAGCACGGCCCGTTCACGGCGGAGGAACTGCACGGGCGTTTGCAAAAAGGGGAGTGTGATCTCGTGACCGTCTATCGCGTGCTCGCCGCATTTGAGGAAATCAATCTCGTCCGCCGCTGCGACTTCGGCGACGGCGCGTATCGCTACGAATTCAACACGGGCGCGCATCACCATCACCATATCATCTGCCGGAAGTGCGGCAGCGTGGAGGTGCTGGACCGTTGCGTGGTGGAAAGTCTCGAACTTCTCGCACAGCAAAAAGGCTACGCGAACGTGACGCACACGCTGGAAATTTTCGGCACCTGCGTCGAGTGCCAGAAGGAAGCTGCGAGGCAGGCCGGTTAGGAAATCACTCTTTCACCTTCACCCGCTCGATCTCCGCTCCGAGAGCGTTGAGCTTTTCGTCGATCCGCTCGTAGCCGCGGTCGATGTGATAGACGCGGTTCACTTCCGTCGTGCCTTCGGCGTGCAAGCCAGCGAGGACGAGCGCCGCAGATGCGCGGAGGTCGCTCGCCATCACGGGCGCGCCGCTCAGGCGTTCGACGCCTTTGATGACGGCCGTTGCGCCGTCGAGCTGGATGTCCGCGCCCATGCGTTTTAACTCTGAGACGTGCATGTAGCGCTGCGGGAAAATCGTTTCCGTCACCACGCTGAGGCCCTGGCTCTTGATGAGCAGCGCGCACATCTGCGCCTGCATGTCCGTGGAAAATCCGGGGTAAGGCTCAGTAGTGATTTGGATGGATTTCGGTCCGCCATTTCCGTGGACGGTCAACGTGTCGCCTACGGACTCGATCCGATAACCCGCCTCGCGCAGCTTGATGGAAGTGGATTCCAAATGCACCGGATTCACGCGGTCTAGCTTTACCTCTTTTCCCGCGATCGCCGCAGCGACCATGAACGTGCCCGCCTCGATGCGGTCAGGGATGACTTCGTGTTCCGCGCCGTGCAATTCCTTCACGCCCTCGATGATGATGCGCCGCGTCCCCGCGCCTTCGATCTTTGCGCCCATCGCATTCAGGAAATTCGCAAGGTCCACGACCTCCGGTTCCGCGGCCGCACTTTCGATGACGGTGATTCCTTCCGCGAGCGTCGCGGCCATCATGACGTTATCCGTGCCTAGCACCGTCGGGCCTTGTTTCCCGCACAGGTGGATGATGCCGCCTTTCAGTTTGCCGACAAAAACTTTCACATTTCCCTGATCAATGCGGTGCGATGCGCCGAGTCCCTCGAAGCCTTTCAAATGCAAATCAATCGGACGATCGCCGATGACACAGCCGCCGGGCAGCGAAACGGTCGCTTCCTTTTCCCGGCCGAGCAGTGGCCCGAGCACGCAGACGGACGCGCGCATTTTCCGCACGATGTCGTAAGGCGCGATCGTGGAGATTTTCTCCGCTTTCACCGTCACCACGCCGCTCGCGCGCTCCACTTGCGCGCCGAGGTGCGAGAGGATTTGCAGCATGTAATGGATGTCGCTCAGGTCGGGGACGTGATGGATGACGCACGGCTCCTTGGTGAGCAGGGTGGCTGCGAGGATGGGCAGCGCGGAGTTTTTCGAGCCGCTGATTTTGACCGAGCCGGAGAGCGAGCGACCGCCGTGAACGAGAATTTTATCCATATTTTGCGAAGACGAAACGTTGCCGCCCTTGGTAGTCGGCGAGCGGGCGAATGTCTTGGAAATTGTGCGCCGCGAGCAGCTCGCAAACGCGCGCCGATTGATCGTGGCCGATCTCGAGCGCGAGCAATCCGCGGAGATACTTCGGCGCGCTCGCGATGAGTCGTTGGAGCAGGGAAAAACCGTCAGCGCCATCAGTGAGCGCGATCATCGGATCGTGCTGCACTTCACGCGCGAGCCCGGCGATTTCGGCGGCGGCGATGTAAGGGAGGTTGGCGACGACGAGCTGGAACTCGCCCGCGACGCCTTCGAGTAAATCGCCCTTTGAAAACGCGACGCGTTCCGCGAGCCCGTGTCGCGCAGCATTCTCCCGCGCCAGCGCGAGCGCATCATCGGAAACATCCACCGCCTCGACCTGCGCCTCCGGCCACGCGGCAGCGAGCGAAAGCGCGATGATGCCGCTTCCTGTGCCGACATCGAGCAAGCGAGTTGGCGTCAGTTCCTTGAGCAGAAGTTCGCAGAGTTGCTCCGTCTCCGGGCGGGGAATGAGCGCGCGTTTGTCCGAGAGAAAAATTCGTCCAAGAAACTCCACCGTCCCGAGCAAATGCTGCAACGGCTCGCCTGCCGCCCGCCGCTTCACCAGCGCGCGGAGTGGCTCCAGCTCAGCGTCTCCGAGAGGGCGGTCGAACTCCATGTAGAGATCCATCCGCTTTTTCCCGAGCACATGCGCGAGCAAATGCTCGATGTTCAGCCGCGGACTTTCGACACCGTTCTTCTGTAAATAAGGCGTCGTTGCCTGGATGACTTCGAGCACAGTTTTCATGGAGCCAACTGTTGTAGCGTTGCATGGAATGCACTGCAATCGCTGTGCAGCACGTCTATTCCACTCCTCATGCGATTCTTATTTTCCCTTGCTCTGATTTGCATCCACCCGATCGCCGCTCAGGCGCAAAGCGTGATCTACGAAGTGGCCCCGAAGCCGTGGCCAGCCGAGCACGGAACGCATCGGGCGGTTTGCCATGTGGCGCAGGCCGCGCCGATCGTGCGGATCCATTTGCCGTGGCGTCGGCGTGATGCGCGACCGGAGGAAAAAGGAGTCCTCGTTTTTGAGGCCGCATCGGGCAAACGCGTGATGAACGTGACGACACGGGGTATTTCGCAGGAAGCGGGCGATGTGATTTTCGAGGCGGGGACGGCGGGCGAGTATTTCGTCTATTTCCTGCCGGGCTCGCCGGGCAGCGGTTCATTTCCCACGGCCAAATATCTACCGCCGCAGGATACTGCGGATGCGGCGTGGAAAGCGGGACTCCGTGCGCCTGCGGAAGCGCGGCTCGTTCGATGGGAAGCGCGCACCACACACGATCGTTTCACCGAGATGGAAATCATTGCCACCGCTGCTGAACGCGCGGTCTGGCTGGTGCAGAGGCCGGACGCTGCGTTCGCGGTATTTCCCGAGACGCGTGAACGCGCGGTGCGGATGTTCGATCACGTCCCCGAGCTTTGGCTCAAGCGCGTGGCGGACCCGGAGTTTGTCGTCCGGCCCAATGAGTTTTTCTCATTTCAGCTCGCCGTGTGGGCGGCTCGTGGGGAGCTGCGCGATCTACATGTGAGCTTTTCCGATATAACCGGCCCGGCTGGCGCGCGGCTTCCTGCTTCGCTCCTGCGCTGCTTGCAGACTTCGGGCGTGAACTGGGACGCGAAGCCACTCGCCCGCCGGATCGACGTTCCCGCGGGCCGCGTGCAGCCGCTTTGGTGCGCGCTTGATCTTGCCGCAGATGCCTCGGCCGGTCGCTACACCGGCACCGCCGAAATCACCGCCGAAGGCTATCCGCCGCAGCGCGTGCCGATCGTTTTTAACATCGCCGGACCGGCACTCGCCGATCGCGGCGACTCCGAGCCCGCACGCCTCACGAAGCTTCGCTGGCTGGATTCCACGATCGCGCAGGACGACGAACCGACGCGCCCTTTCACTCCGCTGAAAGTGGAAGGCCGCACCGTCCGTTTGCTCGGCCGCAGCATCTCGCTTGGCGACGACGGCCTGCCTCAGCGCATTGCGAGTTTCTTTCATCCGGGCGTCACGCGCATCGTCGATCAAGCCACCGAAGTACTCGATGGGCCGATGCGATTTGTCGTCGAGATCACGGACGGTCGCACGCAGCCGTTGGAGGCTTCGGGTTTCGTTTTTGGAAAGGCGAATGCGGGTGCGGTGGAGTGGACTGCGCGATCGAGCGGCGGCGATTTCGCGCTCGCGCTGAGTGGGCACATCGAGTTCGACGGACAGGTGGAAATCCGCTGCACGGTTTCCGCGATGAAGCCGATCGAGGTGCGCGACATTCGCCTCGAAATTCCGCGCACTGCCGCAACCACGCCGCTCATCACCGGTCTCGGCCAGTACGGCGGCGCATCGCCCGCGACGCTCGATTGGAAATGGGACGTGCTGAAGCGCGATCAGGATGCCGTATGGCTCGGCGCGGTGAATGCCGGACTGCGCGTGCAGCTCCGCGCGGAGAACTATGTGCGCCCTTACGTGAACATCCACTACGAGCGCCAGCCGCTGAATACTCCGCCCTCGTGGGACAACGCCGGGCGCGGCGGTATCCGCCTCGCGAACAACATCCTCACCTGCTTCTCCGGTCCGCGCACGCTCGATCCCGCGCAGCCGCTCCACTTCGATTTCGATCTCTCGATCACGCCCTTCCGCCCGCTCGATACTACGGCGCAATGGCGCGACCGCTATCAACACGGTGGTGGCATCACCGACCCCGCGCAGATCCGCGCGACCGGCGCGAACGTCGTCAACATTCACCAGGGCAACGCGCTCAATCCCTACATCAACTACCCATTCCTCACCGCCGACCGCCTGCGCGACTACGCGGCGAAAATCCACGCGGAGAAAATGCGCGTGAAGTATTACTACACCGTCCGCGAACTCACGAACTGGACGCCCGAACTTTTCGCCATGCGCGCTTTTGGCTCCGAGCTGCTCGCGCCCGGAAAAGGCGGGGGACACGCGTGGTGCGAGGAGCATTTCGGCGGCGACTACTGGCAGGCGTGGTATGAGCCCGGCGCGGACGACGCAAGCATCCTGACCTCGTCGATGTCGCGCTGGCACAATCTCTACCTCGAAGGCCTCCGTTGGCTCATCGAAAACGCGGGCTGTGACGGACTCTACCTCGACGACATCTCGTTCGATCGCACCGTGATGAAACGCGCCCGCAAAATCCTGGATCGCACTAACCCGCGCGGCGGCCTCATTGATCTGCATTCGTGGAACGAGATGAACGACTGGGCGCGCCAGGCGAGCTGCGTCCTTCTTTTCATGGACTCGCTGCCCTTTGTCGATCGCTTGTGGTTTGGCGAAGGGCATCACTACGACGGCCCGCCCGAACAGACGCTCGTCGGCGTGAGCGGCATCCCGTTCGGCCTCATGGGCGAAATGCTCGAAGGTGGTGGCAATCCCTGGCTGGGCCTGACTTTCGGGATGACGAACCGCCTCGGCTGGGGCGGTAATCCGCGCGTCATTTGGAAACTGTGGGACGACTTCGGCGTGCAGGACGCGGAGTTCATCGGCTGGTGGGACGCGGGCTGTCCCGTGAAAGCGAGCGCGCCGGACGTGAAGGTCACGCTTTGGAAACGCGGCGGGCGCACGCTCGTCTCGGTCGGAAACTTCAGCGCCAAGCCCGTCCGCACCATGCTCGCCATCGACTGGCCCGCGCTCGGCCTCGATCCCGCGAAGGCCTCCCTCTGGGCACCGAAGATCGACGGCTTCCAGCCCGAACTCCTCGTCCGCCCCGACGCCGTCATCGCGCTCGCGCCGAAGCGCGGATTCGCCTTCTGGCTCGACGAGCAGAAGCGCGATGCGCCGGCCACGCTCGACACGCTCGCGCTGGAAAAACGCCGCGTGCTTTTCGAGGATCGCTTTCTCCCGAAAGCCGCGGACGGCTGGAAGACCATCGCCACCGCGAAGGCGGAAGTGCAGTTTGACGGCGAAGGCCAGGTCTTCCTCGCGCCCGCGCATACCCACGCATGGACCGCGCGCGTGCTGCCCCCCGGCACCCGCATCATCGCCGCGCAGATCCGCCAGGATGCGGGCGACGCCGCGCAGCAGTGGGGGCCGGGCCTCGCGGTGATCGCGGCGGATGGGAAGTTCGTAAAAGTGAACCGCCGCGATGATGGACGCTTCGGTCTTTCCATCAACGGCGCGGAGGATCTCGCCGGCCAGTGCGATCGCACGCTGCCGGTCATCCTCGCCGTGATCTTCGACGAAAAGCGCGTGCGGATCGTGGCCGCAGGCGAAGGCGCATTCGAGCAGGAGCAGGAGCTCGCCACACTTCCACGCTCCGCTTTCCCCGCCGAGCCGAGCGAGCTACGCATCGGCAAAATGCCGAACTCACTCCAGCCCATCGACCACGGCGATCCCGGCGTGAACGGGTGGAGCCGCACCGATTGGGTGCGAGTGCTCGGAGAGTGACTAAGTCGCGACGCTTGCCTCGGCCAGTCGCTCCTGCATGTCGGCGGCCTGGAGGGCGTGGATCATTTCGCCGACGCTGCCTTCCATGAAACGGTCCAGGCTGTAGAGCGTCAGGTTGATGCGGTGGTCGGTGACGCGGTTTTGCGGGTAGTTGTAAGTGCGGATTTTTTCGCTGCGGTCGCCGCTGCCGATTTGGCTTTTGCGGTGCGCAGCGTATTTTTCGGCTTCCTCGCGCTGCAATTTTTCGAGGAGTCGGGAGCGCAGGATGTTGAGCGCCTTTTCCTTGTTCTTTTGCTGCGAACGACCGTCCTGACAGCGCACGATCATGCCGGTGGGGATGTGCATGACTTGCACGGCGGAGTCGGTCGTATTCACGCCTTGTCCGCCGGGACCGCCCGCGCGGCAGACTTCGATGCGGATTTCGTCGGGCTTGAGTTCGAGATCGACTTCCTCGGCTTCGGGCAGCACGGCGACGGTCGCGGCGCTGGTGTGGATGCGGCCCTGGGTTTCGGTGGCGGGAACGCGTTGCACACGATGCACTCCGCTCTCGTATTTCAGCGTGCGGAAAACCTGACCACCGGTGACTTTGAAAATGACTTCCTTAAACCCGCCGAGTTCGCCAGCGCTGGATTCGAGGTTTTCGATTTTGAAACCGTGCGTGTCCGCGAAGCGCGTGTACATCCGGTAAAGATCGGCGGCGAAAAGTCCGGCTTCGTCGCCGCCGGTGCCGGCGCGGATTTCCACGATGGCGTCGCGCTCCTCGTTCGGATCGGGCGGCAGCAGGGCGAACTGCACTTTTTCCTCGAGCGCGGCGATGCGCGTTTCGAGTTCGGGGATTTCCATACCGGCAAGTTCAGCCATCTCGGCGTCGTCGCCGTTGGCGAGTTGCTGATTGCTGGCGAGGTCGGCGCGCGATTTTTGGAGATTTTCCCAGTCGGCGAGCAGGGCTTTCAGACGCGTGTGCTCGCGCAGGAGATCGCGGGCGCGGCGCGGATCGGCGTAGAGATTTCCCGACGCGATCTCGGCTTCGAGTTCGCGGAAACGGTCGGCGCTGCGGCTGAGGAGTGGGGCGAAGTCCATGGGATTAAAAAAGCAAAACGGTGAAGCCGCGATCGGGCTTCACCGTTTTGAAAACTGCTGAAAATATCTAGGCGCTTTTTTTGTCGGCGCGCACTTTCACGCCTGCGTAACGGCGCGAGAATTTCTCGATCCGGCCAGCGGTATCGACGAATTTTTGTTCACCCGTGAAGAACGGATGGCAGGCGGCGCAGATGCCGACCTTGATGTCGCGCTTGGTGGAGCGGGTGTGATAAACGGTGCCGCAGGCGCAATTGATCGTGGTCTCGGTGTAGTCGGGATGAATATCTGCTTTCATGGCTTCGGAAAAGGGATATGACGGTAACGGCCAAATCCTGACCCGCAACCAAAAAGTCCGACTATTTCCCGTGACCGCTTTTCCTCCGCCTCGTGACTCCCGAAACCGCTGAAAATGTGCTACTGACAGCGTGGGCGAAGGCGCTAGCGCAGTTTGGAGAACGGACGGCGATTTTCGATGCCGCCGGGAAAATGCAGCGGACTTTTGCCGACATCGAGGCGGAATCTCGTGAGATGGCGATGCGCTTCGACGGGGTGCCGCCGCGTTTGGTCGTGGCGATTCGGATGGGAAATCGCCCGTGCTGGCCGGCGTTACTGCTGGCGCTTTTTCGACGCGGGTTGATTCCCTTGCCGCTCGGGCAGCATATGGAAAGCGGGGAGTTGGCGGCGGCGCTGGAGACTTGCGGAGTCGGGGCGCTGGTGGAGGCGCAGGGCGAGGGGATTTCCGTAAATCTGAAATCTGAAATCAGAAATCTGAAATCTCCCGACGCGGACTTTTTGAAGCTGACGAGCGGGACGACTTCCGCGCCGCGGGCGGTGCGGTTTCGGGCGGCGCAGTTGCTGGCGGATTGTGAGCAGATTTGCGCGACGATGGGAATCGGGGCCGAAGACTTGAACTTTGGGGCGATCCCGTTTTCGCACAGCTACGGATTTAGCAATTTGCTCCTGCCGTTGATTTGTCGCGGGGTGCCGCTGGTGGCGACGGATGATCGCCTGCCGCGCGCGATTCTCGATGGGCTCGCCGGGAGCGGGGCGACGGTGTTTCCCGGCCTACCGGTCTTTTTTCAAAAACTTGCAGAGTTGGAAAACGCTCCCGCACTTCCAAAACTGCGGCTCTGCATTTCGGCGAGCGCGCCGCTGCCGCCGAGAGTAGGCGAGCGGTTCATGGCGCGGTTTGGGGTGAAAGTTCACACGTTTTACGGCGCGTCGGAATGCGGCGGGATCGCTTACGATGCGAGCGCCCTCGGGCATGACACGGAAGGGTTTGTCGGGACGGCGATGTCGGGAGTGGGAATTTCGCTGATGGAAGACGGACGCATCGCAGTGCGAAGTGTGGCAGCGGGCGATGGGTATTTTCCTGACGATGATCCGGCGCTCGGCGGCGGGTGTTTTGTGCCGGGAGATTTTGTTGAGTGGTCGGAGCGCGGACTCACGATCGTAGGTCGCGCTTCGGATGTGATCAACGTCGCGGGGCGCAAGCTGAGCCCGGCGTCGGTTGAACAATGTTTGCTGGGAATGCAGGGGATTCGTCAGGCGATCGTGTTTGGTGTGGCTTGTTCGCAGCGGGGTGAGGAAGCGGTCGCGTGTGTGGCGGGTGAGGGGATCGATGCGGTGGGCGTGCTGCGCTTTTGCCACGAGCGGCTGAGCCGGTGGCAGGTGCCGCGCGATGTGTGGATCGTGCCGGAGATCGCGGCGAACGAGCGCGGGAAAATCAGCCGCCGTCTGCTTGCGGCGCAGTATCTCGCGGCGCGTCCGCGTTCTTGAGCGACGGAGCTTGCAACGCCTCGCCCGCTTCCTACTCTCGCGCTCCTTTTCTCATGCAAAACGCGAACGATATTTTCTCCCGGATGCCGCCGGCCGTGGCGTCGCAACTTTTCTCCCACCTCCACGAAAACGAGAAGCCGCTTTACAAGGCGACGATCGAGACGCTGGCGAAGCAGCGCAATTTGCGGCCCGTTTTCATCGAGCGGAAGCCGCGCGAGGAGCGGTTCGCCTGGATGCGCGAGGCGGTGGCGAAAAAGCAGAATGACAGCGTGGCGGCGCATCTGCTGCAGATTTGGTTTATTGGCGCGCACAGCAAATTGCTCTGCGATTTCCTCGATGCGCTGGGCATCAAACACGATGAAAACGGGACGGTCGATGAGCTGCCGGAGCCGCCGCCGAAGGAGGAACTCATGAAGGCGATCAACGTTTGTTTTGCAAAGCACGATGCGAAAGTCGTCGCGGTTTATCTGAATGCGTTCCAGGCGCTCGACGAGGAAGGCTGGCCGACGCTTGGCGCGTTGCTCGTCGAGGATCCGCGCCTGCGTTTGTAAACCGCGCGGCGGGCGCCGGACGCGATGCTTTACTGGCTGGAACAACTTGGCGTCGCGGTTGCCGCGATCACCGGCGTGCTCGCGGCTCGGGGAAAGCGCGTGGACCTTTTCGGCGTCGTGGTCCTTGCGGTGGTCACGGCGTTTGGCGGCGGAACGATTCGCGATCTAACGCTCGGCGATTCGCCGGTATTTTGGGTGCGCGATGGGAATTATATCCTCACCGCCGTCGCCGCCGCGCTGGTCACTTTCGTCGTCGCGCGCTTCCACGAATTTTCCGTGCGCGCCCTGCTTCTCGCCGATGCGGTGTCGCTCGCCTTTTTTACGATGATCGGCGTGAAAAAGGCGCTCATCTTCGCGGCTCCCGCGCCCGTGGCGGTGACGATGGGCATCATCACCGGCGTCGCTGGCGGTATCTTGCGCGACATTCTCACGGGCGAAATTCCCTACGTTTTTCGGAAGGAGATTTATTTCTACGCCACGGCCTCTTTGTGCGGCGCGGTGGTCTTTGTGCTGATTCATAACTCACTCGCGAGTCCGCAGGTGAGCGTGCTCATCGGCGCGGCGGTCACGCTTTCGCTACGGCTCGCCGCGATCCGCTGGAAGCTAGCGCTCCCGCTTTTCACTCCGCGCCAACCGCCGGATGTGAGCTAGGTTGCGGCCGTCGGCGGGAGCGTGGGTACGGAAATCTCGACGGTCGTTCCGATGCCGATCTTGCTGCGGATGGCGATGTTTCCGTCGTGGCTTTCGATGACGCTTTTCGCGATGGCCATGCCGAGTCCGGTGCCCTTCGATTTTCCGTAGGTCACGAACGGCACGAAGATTTTCGCCATCAGATCCGCCGGGATTCCGGTGCCGGTATCCGCGATGGAAAAGATCGCGTTCGCGCCGGTCTGCCGGAGGCTGATCCGCAGGACGCCGCCGCTTGGCATGGCTTCGATGGCGTTTTTCGCGATGTTTAAAAGCACGCGCACGAAGCGTCCGAAATCGACCGAGATTTCGTCGCTGTAGTGGACCTCGCGCAAGATGTGGACGTTGGCCGGCAGCATGCGCACGAGCAGCGAGTCGAATTCGGCGAAGACCGACTTCGGGGCGTGCGGTTGCTTTTGCAGAGAGGTTTGGCCGCGGGCAAAATCGAGGAGTTCCTGCGCCATGTCCGTCATCTGGCCGACGGCTTTGAGCATGATGTCGGTGAACTCGACGATGTTAGGATCGGGGCTGCGCATCGCGATGAGTTCCGAGCAGCTTTGGATGGCCCGGATGGGATTTTTGAGATCGTGAATGATCGAGTTGGCCATCGTGCCGACGAGGCTCAGGCGCTCGCTGCGCATGAGTTCGGTGATGAAGTGCGAATTGATGCCGCGGAGGCGCTCGACGACGGAGCGCAGGAAATTCATGTGCAGATCGCGCGGTGCATTGTCGAGGATGCGGGCGAAAGAGGCGGAGTCGATTTTACCGAGGACGGTCGGCTCGGCGGCGGTGGCTTGGGCGCTGCGCGGCTGGCCGTCGATGAGCGCCATTTCGACGAAGAAATTTCCCGGCGCGATGAGGCCGAGCGTTTCCTGTTTTCCACCGCGTCCCATTTTGGAAATGCGGACGTTTCCGCTCACGACGAGGAAGAGACAATCGCCGGGCTCGCCTTCGTTGAAGATGACGTCGTCCGAGGCGTAGTGCATCAGATCGACGTCCGTGCCGAGGCCGGTGATGAGCGCCGGGGCGATGCCCGCGAAGAGGCGGTTCTGGCAAAGGGTGTCGGCTTCGGCGGGCGTGTTGAGGTGCGAGATCATGCGGCGTGCGGTTTAGAAGTTCGGGCTCTGGTTAAAGGCCTGCGTGGTGGCACCGCTTCCGCCAAAGTTTCCGGTGGTGGAGCCGTTGCCGCCCGAGCCGGTGTAGTTTGCGTTGTCGGTGAAAACACGCGCCGCGCGGCCGCCGATGGTGACGGTGCGGTCGTCGTCGATCGTCACCGCTTTGCCCGCGATGTTCTTCGCCGCGGCGCCAGAAAGCGTGGTGTTGCCGGTGAAGCGGACGCTGCCGTTGCTCGTGCCGCCGTAGAGATTGAGCGTGGTGTCGGCGTTGATGGTGCCGCCGCCGATGAGGAGTTGTCCGTTCGCGCCGAGGGCGCCGACTTTCACCACATCGCCACGGAGGTTCGCGTTGTTGAGTGCGATGTTGTTGCGAAGATCGACGCTGCCGCGATCGGCGGTGACGGTGCCGCCGCTCACGAGGATGTCGCCACCTGCGGAGCTGAATTGGATTTTTCCGCCGGTGCCCGTGGCCGTTGCGCTGAGCAGCGAGAGGAGCTGACCGGTGTTGCCGATGGAAATCGCGGTGCCGCTGTTTTTGAGGGAGCTGAGCGTGATGCTGCCGCCGTTCGTGCTCGCTCGCAGGAGTGCGCTGTCGGACACCTTCACGGTGGAGTTCACGGCGATAGTTCCTTTCGCCACGAGGCTCACGGTGCCGCCGCTGCCGCCGTTGAGGGCACCGGTGCCGTTTGCGCCAGTGCTGGCGGAGATGGGGCGATCGACGGTGATGGAATTGGTGACCGGCATCGTGGTCGTGCCGATATTCACCGAGCCGCCGAGCCGTCCATTCGGCGAAAGGCGCAGGCTGCCTTCGAGCACCACGACCTTCAGCGACTTCTCGGGAAGGTATTCCATCAGGATCGTCGTGCCCGTGATCGACGCCGTGACGGACGCCGTGCGGATGCGCGCGCCGCCGTGATTCTTCGGCACCTGGAGCAGCATCGTGCCGCGATCGAGATTCAAGTCGCGCGTCCCGGCTTTGAAACTAAACACCGTCTCCGCGCCCAGCCGCGTGAGCGTGTCGTCTTGAAAAAGCAACTCGGTGCGCGACTGGATGCCGGTGCGCACGGCGAGATCATCGCGAATGATGTCCTTCACCGCCGCCGTCCGCGCGCCTTTCGCCGGGTCGATCACTTTCACATCGTTCACGATTTGATTGATCGCCGCCTCCTGAAGCGGCCCGGAGTAGGCTAGGGGAGCCAGCGTGATGAGGACTGCGGGAAGGACGAGGGACGAGAGGATGGATTTTATCGCGAACGGAAACTCATCCTGTTTTAACAATTATAGTGCCGGGCAATGACCCGTAGAGTGA
>JANLQB010000546.1:0-4620 GCA_031367565.1 Verrucomicrobiota bacterium | reverse complement strand
CCATTTTACTTTCATGGAAAAAGGACAAACCATTCTCATCGTCGATCCCGAGACCGATTTTCTTGAATGGGCGCAGCATCAATTGCAGACGGGCACGACCCGCGTCCTCACCGCCACGACGGCCGACGAGGGCTACAAGGTTTTTTGCCGTGAAGACCCCGACCTACTCATCAGCGAAACGCATCTCGCGCCCTTCAGCGGGCTGGAGCTTTTGGTGAAAGTGCGGCAGCGACAGCCGCACGCGATCGTCATTCTCACGAGCCAGTTTGGGACGACGCAGTCGGTCATCGAGTCGATGAAGCTGGGTGCGTTTGATTTCATCCGGAAGGAGACGCTGCCTTTCACGCTGAAAATCGTGGTGGACGCCGCGCTGAAGGCGCAGGCGGAACTCCGGGCGGCGACCACGTTTAAGCCGACGCTGACGGTCGAGGAGCATCAGGATTCCATCGTGGGAAAATCGGCGGCGATGCAGCAGGTCTTTAAGATGATCGGGCGCGTCTCGCACAGCGATGCGCCGGTGATGATCACGGGCGAAAGCGGCACGGGCAAGGAGCTGGTGGCGCGGGCGATCCATCATTATTCGTCGCGCAGCGGGAAGAGTTTCGTCGCGATCAATTGCGCTGCGATCCCGGAGCAGTTGCTGGAGAGCGAGCTTTTTGGTCACGAAAAAGGATCGTTCACCGGCGCGACCGGGCAGCGTCTCGGGCGTTTCGAGCAGGGGCACCGCGGCACGCTTTTCCTGGATGAGATCGGGGATATGCCGATGGCGTTGCAAGGGAAAATCCTGCGCGTGCTGCAAGGCGGCGAGTTTTCGCGCGTTGGCGGAAACGAGATTTTAAAATCCGACGTGCGGATCATCGCGGCGACGAACAAAAATCTCGAACAAGAGGTGACGAACCGTACTTTCCGCGAGGATCTTTTTTACCGGCTGAACGTTGTGCGCATCCAGCTCCCGCCGCTGCGGCAACGCGTCGAGGATGTGCGTTTGCTTGCCGAATATTTTCTCCAAAAAGTCGCTGCGAAAAAGCTCCTGCCGCAAATGCAGCTCAGCGAGGAAGCGGTGCGCGCGCTCGAAGGTTACGGGTGGCCGGGCAATGTGCGCGAACTGGAGAACACGCTCCAGCGGGCGTGTGTGCTGGCGACTTCCGAGATCCTGCTGCCGAAGGATTTGCCGTTCGGTGCCGCGGCGGAAATTCCGATTTCGGCAGGCAGTGGAAGTGCGGGGCCGGTGACGACGGACGAGGCGATCGAGGTGCTGCTGAAAGTCGCGTCCGCCGATGCTAACGTGCAGCTCCTGCCGTGGCTCGAACGCGAATTTACGCTGTATGCGATGAAGCTGACGAAGGGGAATCAGGTGCGCGCGGCGAAGCTGCTCGGCATCACGCGCGCGACGCTGCGGAAGCGGATCGAGCGGTTCAGCATCACGAAAGAACTGACGATCACGTAGATGGGTGCGTTGGGGAATTTGCGGGGTGACTGCGAGAGGGTGGAGTGCTCCACCCTCGGATTCCCATGACCGCGTGGCTTTGGAACGGGGAACGTTTTGAGCCGGGGGAGTCCGTGCCGCTCACGGATCGGGGGTTTCGTTACGGGATGTCGCTGTTTGAAAGTGTGCGCGTCACGCGCGGCGAGCCGGAGTTTTTTGACCAGCATGTTTTGCGGTTGCTCGGTGCGTGTGCGGAGCGGGAATTTCCGGTCGCGGAAAATGCGGTGCGCGCGGCGGCGGATTTGTTTGCGGGGATGAGCGGGTTCGCGCGGATTTACGTGACGGCGGGGGATGGAATGCCGTCTTCGCCGAGCGATCATCCGCGCCTCTTCGTCTTCCTCGAAGAGCGGACGCCGCCCGATCCCGAAGATCCGTGGGAACTCACCTTGCACGACGAAACCCACCGGCCCGCGTTCGGCGGATTGAAGACGGCGAACTATTGGTTCAACACCGACGCCTTCGCTCTCGCGCGCCGTCGCGGCTTCGATGAGGCGCTTTTTTTCAACGACTTCGGCGAACTCGTTTCCGCCTGCATGGCGAATGTGTTCCTCGTCCACGACGACCGCATTTCCACCCCCGCGCGATCGAGCGGCTGCCGCGCGGGCGTGATCCGCGAATGGGTGTGCGCACGGCGCAAAGTGGAGGAGCGCAGGCTGAAGCGGGAGGATGTGCTGGCGGCGGAGGAGATTTTTTTGACCAACAGTTGGATCGGTATCATGCCCGCCGGCACGCTCGAAGGCCGCCCGCTCGGCAGGCGTTTCATCGGTCCGCAACTCGCGGCAGAGCTGGCGCGGAGATGAAGCCGGAGCGGCTCGAGGTGACCCGCGAGAGTCTCGTGGGGCGGCTGGTGAATCTGGATGACCGGGTGCGCTGGCAGGAGTTTTTCGACACGTACTGGCGGCTGATTTACAGCGTGGCGCGGAAGGCCGGGCTGACGGATGCCGAGGCGCAGGATGTGGTGCAGGAGACGGTGATCACGGTCGCGAAAAACATCTCGAAGTATGAGCGCGAGGCCGGTTCGTTCAAAGGCTGGCTGCTGCACATCACGCGCTGGCGCATCGCCGATCAATTTCGCAAACGTCCGCCGCGCGGGGCGGGTGGTCGCGAACGAACGCGAGCGGGGACGGCGACGATTGAGCGCATTCCCGATCCTGATGGGGTCGATCTGGATGCGGCGTGGCAGGAAGAGTGGCAGCAGAATCTCCTGACCGCCGCGCTGGAGCGGGTGAAGCGGAAAGTCGATGCGCGGCATTACCAGATTTTCGATTGCGCGGTGGTGAAGCAGTGGAGCGCGTCGAAGGTGGCGAAGGAACTCGGCGTGAATATCGCGCAGGTTTATCTGGTGAAACACCGACTCGCGGCGCTGCTCAAGCGCGAGGTGAAGGCGATCGAAGGGCGGTGTTAGGAATTCTGCTTCCGCGTTGAGCGCGGCGGCTTTCCCGATAGACTCCGCGGGAGAAATGCCGTCCGCGCCCACCGATCGTATCCCGCCGAAAGTACCGAACCACGAAATGGTTCGGATCATCGGGCGTGGGGCGTACGGGGAAATCTGGCTGGCGCGGAGTCTGACGGGGACGCTCTGCGCGGTGAAGATCGTGGAGCGCGCGACGTTCGCGAGTGAGAAGACGTTTCAGCGCGAATTCGAGGGCATGGCGAAGTTTGAGCCGATCTCGCGGAGTCACGATGGGTTCGTGGATATTTTGCATGTCGGGCGCGATGAAGCGGGCGGGTTTTTCTACTACGTGATGGAGCTCGCGGATGATCACGTCGCGGGGACGCGCATTGATCCGGCGCACTACGTTCCGAAGACGTTGAAGACGGAGCTTTCGCGGCGGTCGCGGCTGCTGGTGGATGAATGTCTTTCGATCGGCATCTTGCTGACGCAGGCGCTCGGGGCGCTGCATCGGAATGGGCTGGTGCATCGCGACATCAAGCCGGCGAACATCATTTTTGTCGGCGGGCAGCCGAAGATCGCGGACATCGGGCTCGTCGCCTCGACGGGGCAACTTTCGTACGTCGGCACGGAAGGCTACGTGCCGCCGGAAGGGCCGGGCTCGGTGCAGGCGGACATCTACAGCCTCGGCAAGGTGATGTATGAAATCGCGATGGGGAAAGACCGGCTGGATTTTCCCGCGCTGAATTCCAATCTCGCCGACCTGCCGGATCGCGAGCGGCTGCTGCGGCTGAACGAAGTGCTGCTGCACGCGTGCGCGAACGATCCCGATCTGCGCTACGCGAACGCGGAAGAAATGCACGACGACCTCGTGCGGCTGCGCGCCGGGAAATCGGCGGGCGCACGCGGGCCAACGCGCTGGCCGTGGGCGCTCGCGGCTTTGTGCGCGCTGGCGCTGCTCGGCGCGTTTTACTTTTTCTCCGAGCAACACGCTCGGGGTGGCGCGGTGATCGAGACGGAGCCGCCGAATGCGATGATCGTTCTCGGCGGGATGATGAAGCGCAGCCCTGCCCAATTTCAGAGCCTGCCCACTGGCGCGCAGAAGGCGCGCGTGATGTTGACGGGCTATGAGCCGGTGGAGCTTTTGCTGAATGTCGCGGCGCGTGCCGAGGCGCATCCGGCGAAGCTGAAACTCGCGCGTAGTCACGGTTCGGCGCGTATTGCATCGAAGCCCGCGGGCGCGACGTTTGAACTGCGCGAGGGCGAGCGGATCGTGCAGCGTGGGACGACGCCTGCGACTTTGCGCGAGGTGCCGACGGGGGATTACGCGCTCACGTTTCACCACGACGGGCGCGAGGTGTCGGAGACGATCGAGATCAAGCGCGATGAGGAGACGGCGCGGGAAGTCGAGTTTGCCTCGGGCCATTTGTCGGTGACGAGCGAGCCGGCGGGCGCGGAGATTTTGGTGGATGGAAAAAGTCGCGGCGTCGCGCCGGTCGAGGTCGATTTGCCCGAGGGTGCGCACGAGTTGGTGGCGAAGTACAAATCGTGGCCAGAGCAGCGGCGGGATATTCGCAGCGCGGGGAATGCACCGACGTCCGCAGCGTTCGAGTTTGCGTGCGGAAGTGTGAAAATCACGAGTGCTCCGGCGGGCGCGACGGTGCTGGCGAAGGGCGTGGAAATCGGCACGACGCCGCTGCCGCTCGATGACGTGGAGCCGGGCGAGGTGCGTTACGAAGTG
>JANLQB010000515.1:0-3599 GCA_031367565.1 Verrucomicrobiota bacterium | reverse complement strand
GGGCGAGCAGAGCGGCTAGGACGTGCGGGAGCTTGGTCATGGATAGTGATTGGAGGGCACCGCGAAAAATTCCAAATAAATTTCCAACCCCGCTCCTCCCGGCAGCCCGCCAAAGCGCGAGTTTCTGCGGCGCTCCACCGGCTGAGATGATGCCCGCAAAACACGCGAAAAGACGCAAAAAGGGAAGAGGGTGGCCGCCCCTTTCGGGTCTTTCCGCGAGTTTATCGGGTTAAGCCGATCCTTATCCGCCGTCTCTGAGGCCCAAACGTAAATAATTTGACCTAATCGAAAGGATGATTGACCCGAACATAAGAGTGATGGAGTGAAACATCATCGTGGTGCGCTCGATCATGCGCGTGTTCGCCACGATCATGATTACGAACCGCCGGGCCGCAGCTCCGTCCGCTCGCGGTTCGTGGAAACAGGATGAACGGGTAGGTGCGTGGATGGGCAAGTCGGGGATCGTGAAGACGAATCGCAACGGGACTCACCGCGAGCCGACGCACAAAGCAGGCGAGGCTCAACAGATGGATTGCCGGGCCGGTTTATTTGGAGCAACAAGCGGGAGGAGTCCCGCTCGAGTTTCCGGTAACGGAATCCGTCTCCATCGAATCCGACTTCGTCGGCCCGCTCAAGCTGCCGCCGCTGAGCGCGCGCATCCTGCGGATTTCGGGCGGTCGATGAAGTTGCTTGTCGGAGTGCGGGATTCCGGGGCGCACGCATGTCCCGAGCAATGGTAAATGCGTCCCGCCATCGTGGCCTTCCCGGTCGCGTCGTTTCTGATTTCCGAAACGAAATTCACGGCGATGCGAGTCTTTCAACCGTGTAGCGCCGCGAAGATCGCGGCTGCGAGCGAGACGATGCCCACGGCGAGCGAGGCGCGACCGTCGAGCATCATATCCCCGTCGATCTCCAGCGCGGAACTGGTCGGATTTTCCGGATCATAATGCACGTCCAGCTCGGTGCCGGCTGGATAGCGCGCGACCTCTTCCTCCGCCGCCGCGCGCGTCGTGCCCGGTTCCCCGACGGTGTTGTGATATTCCTGCCCGTCCACGGTGTAGGCAAACTCGATCAGAGCGTGGAAATACCGTGCGCCGGAATGGCTCTGGCCGCCTGTGGAAGCGACGTAGGATTCCGTCTTGCTGGATACGATCCGGCCCTTCGTGACGAGCCACGGAAACGCCTTGCGCACATGCCGCCGATTCCATAGCCACGACCCGATGCAGAACAAGCCAAACAAACCTGCGACGGTCGCGAAAACGGGATGATGCACTCGCGGGATCGCCGCGTGCAGCCCGGCGACTATCCCACTGCTTTTCCCGATGGAAACGAGCACCGCGCCATAGATCAGAATCACCACGACCGCGCCGCCCCACAGACAGCCGAGACTCGCGGGCGGCTTCCGCTCCAGCACGCAGTCTTTGGGATTTTTGGGATCGTAAAAGACCGGCACAGTCGCGCCTTCGGGATAACGCTTTAACGTCTCATCCACCCGATCCGCCGACGCGAATCCGATGGAGAGCCGGTTGCCATGGAATGACTGCGAGCCGACGGAAAAATCGTAGGCGACGGAGGCCGTGTTCGTCACCTTGGTTTCCTCCCCTGAGAACTGATGCCGCTTCACCATGACCTTGGATTTCACGACGCGCGCCCGGCCTTCCGTCCACTTTTCCGCGCGCCGCACCCGCAGCGTGACGACCGTCATCAGCACGACGAGGAGCACCGGAAGCAAGAGTAACCAAACAAAGGGACCGCCGAAGAAAAGCAGCGCCGCACTGCTCAACCCGCCCAAAACCGCAACCATCGCCACGGGTGGCAGTCGTGAACTCCGCAGCCGGTTCGCCATCAGCACCAGTCCTCCGAGCAAAATCAGCAGCGCGCCCCAATTGCATGCCCGGCTCGCGAAGATCGTCCGCTCGCTCGGCACGGGCCAAGCGCGCGGCGTATTCCCGACATCGAAAAGCTCGGCCCCGCCTTCCTCCACGAAGGCCGTCTTCATTGCCGCGACCGTGGTCCGCAACCCATCGAGCGCCTCGCGTTTCGATCCTGCCGCGATGGTGAGCACCGCATCGCGCGGCTGCCGGTCGGAATGCTGGTCCGTCACGAGAGTCGCCTCGACGTGGGTGTTCCTCCGCGCGGATTGAAATACGTGAGTCAGTCGCGCGTCGTCCTTTTCAAACATCGTCCGCAACGTCGTGTGCGTCGTCATCTGCGTGGCCGCGAGCGAAGCGATGAAGTCTCCCGCGAGCCAGGGAATCAGCGCCAGGACAAGAATCACGAGGCCCGTGAACTTCATTTTTTCAAAGTTCCGCAGCATCAAGGGAGTAAGCCAGGCTGGTTTCATGGAGCGGCTTCAATGAACGGGCAGAGGCTGCGAAAACACAACCGCGAAGAAGTGCCGCCGGCCGGCATCGAACCGCGAGAGCGTCGCCTCGGCGGAGAATTTTTCGCCGCCAGCTTGCGTCACTTCCACGCCGCCGGCGATCCACGCCGCCGCGCGGCTTTCGCGCTGCAATTCGGCGGCAAGATCCGTCAGTCGTCCGCCGCCCTTCGGCGTGAGAAAATCGCGGAAATCGGACCCCCTCCCTCCCCGACCCCGATCCCCCTGTCTGACTGTCCACGGCGTGACGGGCGCGAAAGCAAATTCCTAGCAGAGGGATATAATTCTGGCGGCGCGGATTGTTTGTAGCGCACTTGAAGGACTATTGATTCTGAGGCTTTTTGTGATTTATCACGATCAACAGCACCATGCCATCCTCCCCAAATCACGACTCGCGGAAGGTTTGCTGCGATTTTTTGGAATCCTCTCGCTTAGCGCGAGCAGCATCTGGCGCAGTTCGCATAATCATCATCACAACCACAATTCAAAATTGCGCGGCTCACCGATCGGCTCGTTCCCCATCATGACGAAGGAACAGTTTATAAAAACCTTGCCGGATAAACGGCGACTCTACCTTTTTATTCGCCATCCCCTCACCATTCTGTTCGCTTACGCTTTCATGTTTATCTGGGGAATGTGCCTCAACCCATTTTTTAATAATCCGCGCAAACATTTTGACGGCCTGATTGCTTTGGTTGTGCATTTGGGAATGGCCGCGGCATTGCTCTATTTCGGCGGAGGTCCGGCGCTGTTGTTGACGCAGACTAACCCTTGTTTTATTTGCTTCGCGATTGGGTCGTATCTGTTCTATGCCCAGCGTAATTTCCCTGAGGTTACGTTTGGCGACAAGCTGGGCTGGACTTATGAAAAGGCCGCAATGGAATCCTCCAGCTACATGCGCACGGGTCCAATCATGGCCTGGCTCACCGCGAACATCGGCTATCACCACGTTCATTACCTGAACGCGCGCATCCCCTTTTATCGCTTGCCGGAAGTGCTTAAAAAATGCCGGAACGGCAATCACCTAGAATTACCTCCTTGCAACCCTCAGAGATTCTCGGCGGTCTGCGACGCAAAGTCTGGGATGTTGAAACCCAACGCATGGTTGGTGGGCTTGGGCGATAAACGTTCGGTTCGCAGGATTGAAAATTAAACACCTATGTCTATCACCGCTGCCCAGATCGCAAAACAACTGAATGGCGAAGTCATTGGTGATGGC
>JANLQB010000488.1:0-5708 GCA_031367565.1 Verrucomicrobiota bacterium | reverse complement strand
TGCCGGGCCTTCATGGCGGATTTGAAATGCAAGACGCCTGCCGTCAATAGCGTCAACTTCTATTACCCCGACGTCATGGTGGCCTGCGATCCGAGCGATAATCAGCGCTACTGGCGGGAGCGTCCGGCGGTGGTCTTCGAGGTTCTTTCGCGGAGCACTCAGCGACTCGATGAGCACAAGTTCCTCACCTACCAGCAAAATCCTGCGCTCCAGCTTTACGTGCTCGTCTCGCAAGAGAAGCCCTTCGTGCGCATCATGCGGCGCGCCGGCGAAGAGTGGCTTTACGAAGAGTTGAAGGAGACCGCCGCCGTCCTGAATCTCGAAGCCATCGGCTGCCAGCTCTCCCTCGCACAGATCTACGAGGGCATCGACTTCACCGCCGCCAAATAACCTGCATTTATGGCCCGCGAAACACGCGAAAGTTGCGAAAAAAGAAGCAGCCTCCTCATCCGCCTTTTCGCGACTTTCGCGTATTTCGCGGGCCTCTTCTCCGCCGTCGCCGAGGAGCCGTTTTTCAAAAAGGGCGACGTCATCGCGATCGTCGGCGGGGAGGACATGGTGGCTATGAGCGAATACGGCTACCTCGAACTCCTCCTCACCCGCGCCCTGCCCAAGCACCGGCTGAAGTTCCGCAACCTCGCGTGGGAAGGCGACACCGTCTTCGAGCAGCGGCGCGACCTGAACTTCCCCCCGCTCGAAGCGCAGCTCGACCAAGTCGGCGCCACCGTGGTCCTCTGCCAGTTCGGGCAAATGGAGAGCCTCGCGGGGAAGGAGAAGCTGCCGGAGTTCGTCGCGGCTTATGAGAAGTTGCTCGCGCGGATGAGCGGCGGGGGGAAGAGGCGGATTGCCTTGTTGCTGCCAAACAATCCAGACTACGAACACTTTGGGGACCGGCGTTGGAAAATGCCGCACGCTGACATGAGTTATTGGGACGCTATCGCGAAGCTCGCAGACCGTCTTGGCGACCGAACTCTGCCGGGATGCGGTTCATTGAATCCATCGTCGGTGTGGACGCGAGACGGTTACCACCATATCGCTTATTCACAGGCTTTTTACGCGCCTTTGCAGATGGGTGAATTGGGGTTTTCAGTTCTAGAAATGCTGACGCGCTTATTTGGAGGCGAAAACAACGACGAGCATGTGGAAACCTTACCTCAGTCGGATAATGAGCACCTCCGCCAGCTCATCGTCACCAAAAACCGTCTCTGGTTCGACTACTGGCGGGTGCAGAACTGGGCCTTCCTCGCCGGGGACCGCACCGAACAGCCTTCCAGCCGCGATCACCTCGACCGCACCAAGCGCTGGTTCCCCGCCGAGCGCGAGCAGTTCCTCCCGCTCATCGAAAAGAAGGAGCAGGCAATCTGGGATCTCGCCGCCAAACTCGCCTCCCCGGCTGCCGCCTCAAAATGAAGACAGGATCAACGGCTTGCGAAAACGTGCGCGCGGTACGTGGACATCGCCTCTCTTCCCCTAGTCCCTGACCCTCTCGTGAAATCGGCCGCCCCCATCCCCGCAGATGGATCGAGTAGTTTTGCCACCGCAAATCAGTGTCGCAATCCGCCATGGTGGATCGCCGCAATGACCGCCGTGAAAAGCGGAATCAAAAGCCAAAAAGTCGCCATCCCGAGCCACCGAAAAGAGCCCTTTCCATTCGGATCATCGCGTCCTCTGAGAGCAATCACGAACGTCTTCACCCGCCCGAAGACGAAAAGCGATAGCCCTCCGAAGATGATCGCGTCAGCGAGCCAGATCACCGGCAGCCACCGTCCTTCGCGCTAAGTCCCGGCTAGTTCCGTGGCGACGGATTCCCCCGGACGCTCCACGCGCCTCCTCACCAGCAGGCTGGAATGGTCATAAGCAGGCTTCTCGCGGACGCGTTCTCCATTTCCAGAAATCCACGAAGTCGCATGGCGGGCGTAGTCGCGTTTAAATGCCTTGAGATTTTCCAAAGCGATAAATTCTCGCTCTTCCACGAGCACATCGTAGGGACCGGGTCGGGAGAAAATCTTCGCGAGGATCGGCACCAGATCGAGCGTAAAGAGAGTGCCAAAGATGACGACGAACGGGAACAAGCCCGCGATCCAGCGAAAGCCGTAGTCCTGCCGCTCGATGGCGTCCGCGTCGGGCGCGATGAGGAAGATGACTTTGTAGAGGCCGATGGTTTCTTCCATCGGGTCCAAGACACCGGTCATCTTCCGCTCGTAAAGCGCGATGCGCGGAAGGTAGCGGGCCTCGTGAAGTTTGCGCGCACCAGTGCGGTCTTCATCGAGACGCGTGATGTCGCCACTCAAGCGGTCGAGCCGCTCCACACGGATGCGCTCTTTCTCCTTCGCCTCATCCACGTAAGCCTCCCGCCGCGTGGCGATCCCATCGAGGTGGGCATTGCGATCCACGAGGCGTTGCGCGGCCAGTGTCTTGTCGAAAGTGCGAAGCGCATCCGTCTGCGCCGCGGCGGCCGCTTGAAACGAGCGGATTTCCTTCATCGTCGCCGCATCGCGCGTTTGTAGGTCTTTGAGGCGCGGGCCATCGCCGGCCTTTTTGGCTTCCGGGTAAAACTCGTTCGGCTGGCCGAGGGATTCGCGCGCCGTCGCTTCCACGAGGCGCCGATGAAGATCGTGCTTTTCCGTGAGCGCAACCTCGGTGGCCGCGAACGTTTCTTTCGCCCCATCGATCTGCGAAAGCATCGTCCGCGTCGCCCCACTCGCCGGAGCCACGAACTCAGGCTCGGAAGCCTTTTTCTTCTCATCCTCGATCTTCTGATCCGCATACACCTGCGGATTCGTGATCGCATCCTGCAAAGCCGGGAACTGCATCACGAGCCCGTCGCGCGTCGTGCGATACTCCGTTTCCGCCTCCTTCCGCACGCGGCTCTCCTCCTCGCGCAGCGTGCCGAGGAGTTGCTGATATTCCGTTTGGTAGCGGTGTTGGATCGCGGGTCGGAATTGATCGAGACAAAACGGAAACGCAATCGCCACGCTCACCACGCCCGCCAGCAGAAAGCGAAAACAGACCTGCATAAACCGCCGATGCCACGCCTGAAAGGGTCGGTACGTCGCGAGCAGAATGCGATCGGTATTCATGATCACAAAGGCCCACGCCAGCGCGATCCCCACGCATTGCAGCCACGGCGGATTCGCAAAGCGGCTCTTCGCGTAAAATAGCATTCCCAGAAAAGCCATCGTCGTCGGGATCAGCACCGTCGAACCCAACACCGCGATCCGCTCCCGCTCGGTCGCATGGCATTCCCGTAGCGACTCCCACCGCGCGCCTGCCAGCCAGTAAAGCGGGATCATCCAGCGATCCGAACCCGCGGGCCGGTCGGTGATGATCGGTGCGGAAAAGTCAGGTTCAAGCGGGCGCGGTTGCATTGGAAAAGCGGTAAAGTTCGCGGAGGATAGCCGCGCTTCCAATTGTCACCAAATGGTTTTCAGCAAGGAGCGCCCGGCCTTCCGCTTCACCGGTTCCTAAGCCGGAGTATGGGCGAGCTTGCGGACTCGGCCCCAGCCTACCCATTCGAGGACGTAGATGTTTCCTTTGGAATCAACCGTCAGCGCATGGGGGGCGAAGAATTTATCGGCGTTGGGTTCGTCCATCTCGGGTTTGGCTTTGCCGCCGCCGCCTTCGATGCCTTGACCATCGCCGAGGGTAGCCACGGGTTGATCTTTAGCGTCGATGATGGTGACTAGTGAGGCTAAGTCGGGTATGTAAAGATGACCTTCGTGCTGGTAGAAACAGCAGGGATTGCGGACGAAGTCACCTTTGATGGTGCGCTTGTAGTCTAACTCGGGGGTATAGACTTGGTAGCGACCGTTGGCGCGGTCGGCGATGTAGATTTCGATGTCTTGGTTGAGGGTGCTGACCCAGATGCCGTGGCAGGTGTTGAAAGTTTCCTTCGTTGTCCCCTTCCCTCCGAAAGTCTTGATATGTTTCCAACTTTTGTCGAAGCGGCTGACGCGCTGGCTGCCGTAGCCATCGACGACGTAGATGTCGCCGTTGGGCGCGATGGCGACGTCGGTGGGGTTGGTCCAGTCGAACTTCTGATGCGTCGCGTCTTCTGTCTCCACGTTACCGATCGTGGAGAGGACTTTGCCTTTCATGTCGGTCTTGTAAACACGCTTGCCGATCGACTTGCCTTCGCTCGTTTTTCCGGCGTTTTCGGTGAAGTAGAGAAACTCACCTTCGGGCTCTTTGCTCCAGTAAATGCCGTGCGCGGTGCCGGCGACTTCGCCGGCGTTTGCGAGGCCGACGTTTTTCGCGAAATCATCGCTCCAAGTTTCCTCCAGCTTGCCATCCGCGCCGAAGATCGCGACGCATGGATTCCCGGAGCGGTTGGTGACGATGACGCGGTCTTTCGAGTCCACCACGATGCCACAGCCGAGGCCGAACTTCATACCGTCGGGCAATTTTCCCCAGCTCCGATCGAGCGTGTAGGTCCACGCGCCGCTGCCAAATTTCACCGGTGCCTCGTCGGCAGTGGCGAGCGATGGAGCGGCGAGCGCGGCAGCGGATGCTGCGCCAATTTTTAAGAAATCGCGGCGGGTGAGGCGATGCGGGAAGAGATAGGCGGAATCGTGGGGCATGGGGTAAATGGGTGTGAGGGGAAAATTACTTTTGCCGGGATCACCAACGCAAAGTCATTCTCTTTGGTTTTTGATTGCCGAACTCGCGCCGCACCTCCAATAACCGGCGCTCACGAAATGCGGCGGCGACAGCGTTCCCGCCGCTTTCAAATCAAACCGCAGCAAAAAAAAATCAGACAATTCCATGAGCAATCACATTCCGTTGATCAGTTCCGGCGTCGCAGGTCCTCTCGGCGCCATCCACCTCCCACGTCTCTGGCAAAAAGCCTCGCTCGAAGCGCAGGGCAAACTGCATCCCGACTATCCCGGCATCGGCAAAGGCTACGACGCGATGGTGCTGGCGGCGCTAGGCTTGAGCGAAGCGGCGGTGCGCGAATACTTGAAGGCGAGCAAGCCGAGCTATACGGCGTTCGAGGCTTGGATCAAGACCCAGCCCGACGTGAAACTCGACCAGGCGACGATCGAGAAGAGCAACGCGGACATCCGCGGTTACAATCACGATGATGCCACGCGGAAAGGCATCTTCGACGCCTCCGGCCTTTCGGACGACACCTGTGCCGCCCGCGGCGCAGTCGAGCTGAACAATCTCGACGACTGGGCGACCTTCCATAAGGAAGTGCTGAGCTAAGCTCCGCTCGTTTTTAGAAAAACATTTGCGAGTGCGCGCCTCGATCATCGGGGCGCGCACTTTGCGCGTTTGGGTATCGCGTATTTCCCGAGGCAGGCTGGAAACTCCGGGCGATGTCTCCCGCTCGTCGCGCGGCCTGCGTTGCCGCAAATGCCGGCGGCTTCGGGAATCGTGGGCGAGCCGTTCGTGCAGATTTGGATGGGGAAAATCACCGCACTTTCCCGACTCGCGTTCGTGCGACTGGACCAGGGCTCGCGTGCAATTTTGGGAGAATCCTCGCTGCCGCCGGAATCTGGAAGATGGAAGAAATTATGGCCATTTTTGAGAATAGCGATACCCGTGCCGGAGCGACGATTTCTTCGATCTATCTCGGGGAATGGCACTCATCTTGCACGCACCCGAGACGCGCGGGAGTCCGCTGCCCGACTTAAAATGCCCATCCAAACTTCAGACGAAACGTCGAAGGCCTCGATCCAAGGAGACTTCGTCTTCGATCGCGC
>JANLQB010000468.1:0-3904 GCA_031367565.1 Verrucomicrobiota bacterium | reverse complement strand
GCACCACTTTGAAATCGCGTCCTTCCACAAAGCCTTTTCCGGCCAGCACCGCGTTCAGCTTCTTCTGGAAAGGCTCGGTGAAGCGATCTTCGCCCACGGTGCCATAGTCGAAGTAGAGCTTCCGGTCCGGCCGGTAAGTCGGGTCGGCGGCGATCTGCTGGATGATCTCGCAATTCTCCAGCGTGTCCCCGCTCAGATCGCCGAAGACGACGGAGAGACACGCGAATTTTCCAAACGCGTACGCGTGCCGCATCGACATGAAAAGGGCGAGCGAGGCCCCGAGCGAGAAGCCAAGCACGCCCGTGTTTTCCGGGTCGGCCAGAACGCGGTCGCGGCAGACGGTGTAGTCGATGAAAGGTTTCAGATCATGCACGAGAAAGTCCGCCATGCGCGGGCCATCGCATTGCGGCGAAAGCTCGACGTCGCGCTGGCCAAAACCTTCACGATGGAAGACCGCGACGAGGATGATTTCGGGAATGAGCCCCGCGCCAGACAGGCCACGCACCCACGCATCGGCGGCGATCGTCTCATTTCCCCAGCTCTGAAATACCTGCAACGAATCTTGCCCATCGAGCAGATAAAGCACGGGATGCTTTGAGTCGTGGCTCTGCATGTAACCCGGTGGCAGCCAAATGCACACACGCCGCGTTTGCTCCAGTTGCTCGGCGTTCAGCTCGAGCTCGATCGTTTTTCCATAGATGAGATCGGGCTCGATCGGCGCGCAGTCTTTCCAGTGATCCACCGTGATCGGCACGGTGAGATCGTGCGCGATCAGGTAGTGATAATTCAGCGGGATCGCGCCGTCTTTGTAAGTCTCCTCCGTCAGCCACGAGCCGCGCGTGACCTTAAATTCAACCAAGCTATAAGGTAGATCGGCTGCGCCGAAAAAACGCCCGTCCGGCTGGCGATCAAGCGTGAGCCCTTTCTCGGGCTGCCAGCTTCCGAGCGCGGGATCGGTGCCGACGATCACGACCTGTTGCCGCGTGGCATCCGCCGGGATGGAGACTTCAAAAGAAATGCGAGGCATGGCTGAAGTGGGTTTGAAAGTTGTGTGCCGATTTGGCGGCAGCTCGGGCACTGCTCGCCAAGAGTGTCTGATTGATGCTACATTACAAAGTGCCGGTTGTCTTGCAGACGAGATCGGCACCCACCCTTAATCATATCTCTGTATGGCAAATGCACTCGTAATCGGAATGGGCGGAGTCGGCTCCGTCATCGGACAGAAGCTGCACGACTACGATTGTTTCGATAAAATCTACCTCGCGGACATCGACCCGACTTTTGCGCAGCATCTGCACAGACGCACGGCGGACAGCCGCTTTGAAGTCGCCACGCTCAACGCGATGGAGACGCACAAGCTCGCCGCTTTCATGCGGGAAAAGAAGATCGACGTGACGCTGAACGCCTGCACCTGGCAGGCGAACCACTCCGTCCTCGAAGCCTGCTACGAAGCGGGCGCGCATTATCTCGACATGGCGGCGGACATCTATTCGCCGCCCGGTCTGAAGCGCCCGACGAAGAACAGCTACGAGGCGGAGATCGAGAAATTTGACGCGAAGTTTCGGGAGAAAAATCTCGCGGGAATCCTGTGCATGGGCTGCGACCCAGGCGCGGTGAATGTCTTCGCGCGCTGGGCCATGGACCGACTCGATACGGCGGAATCCATCCGCGTGCTCGACGCCGACAACGCCGAAGTGCGCGGCTACCGTTTCGCCGTGCTCTTCTCACCGGAGACGCTTTTCGAGGAACTCGGTGCGATGCCTTACTTCGTGAAAGACGGACGCGTCACCTCCGGCAAACCGCTCGAAACTGAGATCGAATGGTTCCGTTTTCCCCCGCCACTCGGGCTCATGAAAACCTTCGCCGTCGCACACGAGGAAGGTGTTTCGCTCGGGCTTTATCCGCCGTTCGTGGAGAAGGGCGTGAAGTATTCCGTTTTCAAATACACGCTCAGCGAAAAGGTCGTCGGCATCGCGAAATCGCTCGCGCTCCTCGATGCGGATACGTGGAAGAAAGTGAAGGTCGATGGTGTCGAAGTCGCGCCCGTGCGTGTCGTCTGCGCGAATCTTCCGAAGCCCGCCGCGCTCGGCGCAAACGTGGATGGTTTCTCCTGTGTCGGCACCGAAGTACGCGGCACGAAGGACGGCAAACGCGTGGAGTATTTCGTGTACACGATGGATGACCACCGCGAGACTTACCAAAAATACGGCTACTCGCTGACCGTCGTGCAAACCGGCATCCCGCCTGCCCTCGCCGCGAAATTGCTCATCACCGGCGAGATCACAGAACGCGGCGTGATGATGCCCGAAGCCCTCGCGCCGGACGCGCTGATGAACAGCTTTTCCAAAGAGGGTCTGCGCATCTTTGTGGAGAAGCGCGAGGTCGAGGAACGGTGATTTAGCGGTCGGCGAAAAGGTTTTGGTCCGCGACGAAATCGCCCGCGAAATCCATCACGCACATCGAGCCGTAGCGCGCGTGCGAGCCAGCGGCGATGCCGGCGACCCGGAAGGTTTTGTTAAAAATATTCGCGCGATGTTTTCGTCCGAAGACGCCTTCATCGACGATCAATCGGACCACGATCGCTCGCGGTCTGCTGCTGCCGTAGTCGATGTTTTCCCCGACCGCATCCTGCCACTGCCCGTAGCGCGCGATGCGCTCGAAACACCGCGTCCCGTCCTGGCTGGCGTGCCCGAATCCGCCGCGCCCACCCTGCTCACAGACGTGGCTCAGCGCGGCGCGCGCGAGCCCGCTGGAATGCCTCAGCGGCGCGCGAGGCTCGGCTTTTTCGAGAAAGCGGACGGCTTCCCCCGCCGCACCACTGCGCCCGGCGGCGCGCTCGATGATGTCGGCGTAGGCCTGCGGCTGCGTGCGCGCAAAATTCACTTCTTCCAAAATACGCCGCCCTTCCTCGTCCGCGCGCATTCCGAGAGGGAGCGCGAGGATGGCAAACAGAATGAGCAGCGTTTTCATTCCATTTCGTAAAAGCAGGATGGATACCGCACGGCGGAAGGTGGACGGTGAGAGTATGAACGCTCCGCAACACCTGCTGATCGACAACCAGTGGATTTCCACCACGGAACGCCTGTCGGTCGTGAATCCATTTACCGGCCAGGAAATCGCCCACGCGCCGCTCGGCACGCGCGAGCACATCGCCGCAGGGATCGCGGCTGCGCACGCGGCGTTTCCGAAACTGCGCGCGACTCCTGCACACGCGCGCGCGCGGCTTTTGCTGAAAGTGGCTGCGCTGATCGAGGAGCGGCGCGAGGAATTTGTGCAGACGATCATCGCCGAAGCGGGGAAACCGATCGCGTTTGCCGAGGCGGAGGTCGCGCGGGCGGCGATGACCTTTTCCACGGCAGCGGAAGAGGCGCGGCGGCAGCACGGCGAACTGCTCGACATCGACGGACTGCCGCCGGGCGAAGGGCACTTCGGACTCGCGCGCCGCTTTCCCATCGGCGTCGTGGCGGCGATCACGCCGTTCAATTTTCCGCTGAATCTCGTCGCGCATAAAGTCGGCCCGTGCCTCGCGACGGGGAACACGATGGTCGTGAAACCCGCGACGAAAACGCCGCTCACCGCGCTGCGGCTCGCGCAGGTGCTCGTCGATGCCGGGATGCCGGCGGGGCAGGTGAATTTCGTGACGTGCAGCAATGAGGACGCGGCGCTTTTGATCACAGATGCGCGGGTGAAAAAGGTGACGTTTACTGGTAGTCCTGCGGTCGGTTGGAAGCTGAAGGCGCAGTGCGGGAAAAAGAAGATCACTCTCGAACTCGGCGGCAATGCAGGCGTGATCGTCCATGCGGATGCCGATCTTGACGCGGCGATTCCAGCCATCGCGAGCGGAGCGTTTGGGCAGGCGGGGCAGTCGTGCATCAGTGTGCAGCGCATCGTGATTCACGAGTCG
>JANLQB010000431.1:0-10398 GCA_031367565.1 Verrucomicrobiota bacterium | reverse complement strand
TTTCCCCCGGACGGCGCTCCGTCGCGCTCGTCTGGGTGGCGTTTTGGATGGCGGTGGTTTTTGTCGCGGCAAAGGCAGTCTCGCTCGGCATGCCGGAGACGTGGCGCTGGCTGCTGGAACTCGCGCGCGTCACGCAACGCGATGTGCTCTTTGCGCTCGCGCTCGGCATCGTGGCCGAGGTGCTTGTCTGGCGCTTTTCGAGGCGAGCGCGCCTTTCTTCGGTGATGCGTTTTGCCGTCATCGCGACGTGCGCTTTTTGTGCAATCTACAGCGTGGCGTCATATGGAATTTTCGAGGCGCTCGATCGCCCGCTGAGTTTCGACATTTTGAAACTGATGCGTGGTGCTGCGGTGAAATCTTCGATTTCCGACCGGCTCACTTGGCCGATCGCGGCGGCGTTTCTTTCCGTGCCGGCGCTGTTCTTTCTCGCGGTGTGGCGCGGGCCGCGTGGGCGCGCTTTTTCGCCCGCAATCATCGGCTGCATGGGCGTGTGGATCGCGATCGGCTCGACGCAGTCCGCGGACAAATCGCTCGGGCGCAAAGCGCAGCGGCTCGTGCTTTCTCCGCACATCGAGCTGCTTCGCTCGACGGTCGTCGGGCTGTCGGGCCGACGTCACGTATCGCTCCCGCGCGAGTTCCCGGCCGAGTTTCAAGACGAGCTGCGCCCCTTCGGCGCGCGGGACACGACTTCGCGCACGCACTTTCAAACCGCCGCCGCGCGGCCGAAAAATGTGATCGTCGTCGTGCTCGAATCCGTCGGCACGAAATACCTGAATCTCTACGGCAGCCCGTACGCGAGCACGCCGAACCTCGTCGCCGAGTCGAAGCACGCGCTCGTCTTTGACAACTTTTACGCGCACGCGCCGTACACGTTCTGCACCTTCATGGCCGTGAATTTTTCCATCTATCCCGGCCTCCCGTGGCTCTACGCGCCCGGCGGCGGAAAGCCGTTGCCGCCGACCTTCGCGTCCGTGTTACAGCAGCGGGGATGGCGCACGGGATATTTTCACAATGGCGACATGGATTGGGGTGGCGAAAAGTTTGCGCTCACCGGCGCGGGCTACGACACGGTCGAAGACTATCGCGATTTCAAAGCGCCGGAACTCACGTCGTGGGGCGCGGAAGATCGCTTCCTCATCGACCGCCTCATCGGCTGGATCGACGAAAAGCGCGGCCAGCCATTTCTCGCGTATTGCTGGACCGATCAGACGCACAATCCCTACATGCGCCGGCCCGGTTCGCCGCGTATCGATTTCCTCGCGCGCCATCCAGGGGTCGCGCATCGCGAGGCGCTTTCGCGGTACCTGAATGTGCTTCACGAAACGGACGAACATCTCGGCAGGCTCTTCGCCGCCCTGCGCGAACGCGGGCTCGCGGAGGATACGCTCGTCGTCATCACCGGCGACCATGGCGAGGCGTTCAGCGATCCGCACGATCAGCAAGGGCACGGATTTTCCGTCTATCAGGAGGAAGTGAGCGTGCCGTTGATGATCTGGAACCCGCGCCTTTTTCCTACCGGCGAACGCCGCGCTTCCATTGGCGGCCACGCGGATCTCAATGCCACCGTGGCCGACATTCTGGGCGCGGAAATTCCCGATGGCTGGCAGGGTCACAGTCTGTTCGATCCGACCCGGCCCGAGCGCACGTTCTTCGTCGCGAGTGTGGACGACTACATCCTCGGCGTGCGCGAGGATCGCTGGAAATACGTCTTCGAAGCATCGAGCGGAAACGAATCGCTCTTCGATCTCGCGGCCGATCCGCGCGAAGAAAAAAACGCAGTCGGCACCCAGCCGGAGATCGTCTCGCGACTGCGTCAACGCCTCGGGGCGTGGGTGGATTTCGAGGATAAATTTCTCGCGATGCCAGCGGCGGTTTCGGACCGATAGGGCTGGGCCTGCGTGAATTGGCGATTGCCGGCGGCGGACATTTCGCAGCACGCTGCACGGGTGAGTCCTCCAGAAAATATTAACCGGGCGAACGAGGAAACGCCGGCGGCTTTGCTTCGCCGCGCGATTCCCCTCACGCTCGTCCTTGCCTGCGGAGTCGCGTTCTCAGCGCTCGTCGCGCTCGTGGTGCGGAATCAGGAGCGGGAGCGTTTTGAGGCAGATTTCGATCGGCAGGCGCAGATTCAGTGGCGTTCGATGCAGGTGGCGATTCGGGAATACGAAGAGTGTTTGTACATGCTGCGCGGTTTGTTCGACTCGTCCAACGAAGTGAGTTCCGGAGAGTTCCGGCGGATGGCGGGAGATTTGCGGATGAGGCATTCCGGGATCGAGTTGCTCGCGTGGCTACCGCGGGTCCGGCGGGAGGAGCGCGTTGCTTTCGAAGCCGGGGCGGTGCGCGCGGACGGCGCTCATTTCTTCATCCACGATGGGGAAAATTTTCGCTCCCAATTGCCGCCGATACCGTCGCCGGATCGCGATGAATATCTGCCAATCCAGTTCTGCGAACCGGTGGTGGGAAACGTCAAGTTGTTTGGCTTCGATCAACTGCGCGGTCCGTATCTCCCGACGGCTACGCGGGCGATCGAAAGCGGCGAAGTTTCTGCGACGAAGCGCGTGACGCTGGGTGAGGACAACGGTGAGGAGCCGGGTTGGGCCTGTGCATTGCCTGTCTATTTTGGGGATACCATTCCGCAGTCGATCGAAGGGCGGCGCGAGCGCTTTCGGGGGATCGTCGTGGGCGCGGTGCGGTTTAGTAATCTGATTGCGAATACGATTCAAAAATTGCCGACGGGCGACATCGACATGGTGTTGCTCGATGAATCGGCGACGAGCGGCGAGCGTTTTCTCGTGGGCTTTGTCGATGGGCAATTGCGCACGCGAGGCCCCGACTCCGGCGATGAATTTCGCCGCGGCATCCATCGTCTGCTGCCGATGCCAGTGGCCGGCCGGAATTGGGTCGCGTTCTTTCGTCCGAACACCCAGCCGGTGCTGGTCTATCCGTGGGCTTTTCTCGCGGGCGGGATCGCCTACACGACGATGCTCATGGCGCTGCTTCACGCCGCGCAGCAGCGGACGCTCATGGTGCAAAAGCTCGTGAACGAAAAGACGGCGGAGTTGCACGCAACGCAGCGCACTTTGTACGATGACCATCAGCGCCGGCGCAAGGCTGAGGAACGCTACCGCGCGTTTGTGGAGCAGAGCAACGAGGCGATCTGGCGCTTTGAATTGAGCGAGCCCATCCCGGTCGATTTGCCGGAGGACGAACAAATCATCCTCTACTACGAACGCGCCTTTCTGGCGGAGGCGAATGACTCCTTTGCACAGATGTACGGCTTCGAGCGCGCGAAGGAAATGATCGGGATGAGTCTCGCGGATTTGATGCCGCGGGACCGCGCGACGTTCGAGCACTTGCGGCACTACGTGCGCAGTGGCTACCGCCTTTCCAATGCGGAGTCGCACGAAGTCGGGCGCAACGGCGTGAAGTGCATCTTTCTCAACAACCTCACGGGCATCGTGGAAAATGGCCGACTCGTGCGCGCCTGGGGTACGCAGCG
Source organism: Verrucomicrobiota bacterium (assembly GCA_031367565.1). GTDB lineage: Bacteria > Verrucomicrobiota > Verrucomicrobiia > Chthoniobacterales > Chthoniobacteraceae > JANLQB01. The sequence goes on along the minus strand of JANLQB010000431.1, from coordinate 6,899 downwards.
CGATGTGACGGAGCAGCGCGTGGCGGAGGATGCGCGCCAGCGCGCGGAGATCCGTCTGCGAAGCGCGCTGGCGGCGGCGAATCTGGGGACTTGGGAGTGGGAAGTGGAGAGCGACATCATCACGTGGTCGGAGACGACGGAGCGGATGTTTGGATTTGCGCCAGGTACCTTTCGCGGGGGGCTCGCGGACTATTTGAAACTCGCGCATCCCGACCACCGCGCAGGGAGTGAGGCTCGTCTGAGGAAGGTCGCGCGCGAAGGCGGGAGCCTCGTCGGCGAGCTGTGCATCATCCGCCAGGATGGCGCGGAGCGCTGGATCGCGACGCGTGGAGATGTGATCCGGGATGAACAGGGGAGCATCGTCCGCGTCGTGGGCGCCGTCATGGATGTGACGGAGCAGCACGCCGTCGCGGAGGAAAAAGCGCAGATCGAGCGCCGTCTCCAGGAGACGCAAAAACTCGAAAGTCTCGGCATCCTCGCCGGCGGCGTGGCGCACGATTTTAACAACCTGCTCACCGGCATCCTCGGCAACACCAACCTCGCGCAGATGGACCTGCCCGAAGCTTCACCGGTGCAGGAAAATCTCGCCGCGATCGAGAAGACCTCGCGCCGCGCCGCCGAGCTGTGTAAGCAAATGCTCGCCTATTCCGGCAAGGGTCGCTTCGTCGTGCAGCGCCTCGATCTGAGCGAGATCGTGGAAGAGACCGCGCAGCTGGTGCGGCCATCGCTCAGCCGTTTCGCGGCGCTGGAATTTCATCTCGCGAAAGAGCTCCCCGCGATTTCCGCGGACGCCACTCAGCTCCGGCAGATCGTGATGAATCTCGTCCTCAATGCCTCAGACTCCTTCGACGAGCGGCCTGGAAAGATCGTCCTCGAAACGGGGGTGATTCAGGCCGATTCCGCCTATCTCGCCAGCACGATCCTCTCGCCGGACGTGCCGGCGGGCGAATATGTCTTTCTCGAAATCCGCGACACCGGCTGCGGGATGAGCAGCGAAACTTTATCGAAGATTTTCAATCCGTTTTTCAGCACGAAATTTACCGGACGCGGACTCGGGCTCGCCGCCGTGCTCGGCATCCTGCGTGGCCACTGCGGCGCGATCAAAGTGTCGAGCGAAGTGGGAGTGGGCTCGACGTTTCGCCTGCTGCTGCCCTCGGCGGGCGAGCCGGTGAAGGCGCTTCCACCGGCGCCTCCCGCCGTAAATCAGCGTCGCGGATCGGGGACCATTCTCATAGCGGATGATGAACCGGCGATCCGCATCGTGGCCTCGCGCCTTCTGGAGTCATTTGGCTACCGCGTGGTGCTCGCGGAGAACGGCTCCGAAGCGCTCGAAATTTTCCAAAAATCTCCCGCCGACTACACCGGTATCCTGCTCGATCTCACCATGCCGAAGATGGACGGAATGGAAGCATTCACCGCGATACGCCTCATCCGCGAGGACGTGCCGGTAGTGCTCATGAGCGGCTACAATGAGCAGGACGCGATCAGTCGCTTTTCGGGACAAAATCTTGCGGGATTCGTCCAAAAACCATTCACGCCGGACGAACTGCGGCAGGCGATCCGCAAGTTCATCGAAGTTTAGTTTCGTCCAGCAACAATCGTCGCTGGTGCCGCTGCGGGCACGCTGAGCAGCCGCTTGCTTTCCTCCAGCAGCCAGTCGGCGTCGCGAAATGGCTGATAGCTGATGTCCTGCCAGCGGACGAATCCGGCCGCATCGACAAGGAAAGTTCCGTGCAGCGGGAGGTGCTCGAAGTCATCGAAAGCGCGATACGCCTTGAAGGCGCCGAGGCCGGAATCCGAGACGATCGGGAAACCAAACGCCTGTCCTTCTTTCGCTTTTTCAAACGTCTTTTGCAGGCCGTCCGCCGAATCCGTACTGACGGCGATGATCTGCACGCCCGCGTCCGCGAACGCCTTCACCTTTGGCGCGAAAACGTTCAGTTGCTCCATGCAGCCCGCGCAACCGCTTCCGAGGTAAAAGACGATGAGCACCGGTTTGCCTTTGAAATCCGAAAGCGAAACCTGCGCGCCTTTTTGATCCGACAAACTCCAGCCGGGCGCTTCCGTCGGGTGCCAGCGAAACGGTCCCAGCTTCGCGAGATCGGGCCGCTCGCCGACATCGGGCGGGACGGATTTTGCCGCGCGCCAGTCCGCGGCGAGCTTCAGTTCTTGAGCCAGCGGAGCGAGCCGCGCAAATGGCGAGACATCAAGATCGCATTGTGCGGAGAGCGCCTGGAGCTTTTTGAAAGTCGCGAGCGCATCGTCCTTTTTCCCGATTTTCCAAAGCGTCTCCGCCAGCGCGGCAAGCGGGAGCACTTTGGCGTCGTCGCCCTTCACCGCATCGCGGGCCAGTTGCTCGGCCTTCGCGTTGTCGCCGAGCGCGAGCTGGATTTGCGACTGCCGCACTGCGGACAAATCCGTCGCGAGCGGAAGCTGGGTGCGCGCGCTTTCCACGTCGCCTGCGGCGAGCGCGCGGGTGAGTCGTAGTTCAGCGATACCGGAATCCAAGGCGTCGATCCGACCGGCAAATCCACGCATCGCACTCCCGATCGCTCGCGCGATTTCGTCCTCTCCCTTCTTTTCCATTTTCGCCTTCGCCTCCGCCCCGTCGCCCGCCTTCAGCCGCTCTTCGCGCGCCTTCGCGAGGAGCGTTTTCAAAGTCTCAAGATGCTGCTGACCGCGTGCCGCATCGCCCTTGGTGAACCACGCCACGCCGAGCGCCCGCACGCGGGCCGCTTCCTCCACCGCATCTTCGCAAGGCGCGAGATACATCGTGTTTTCCAGCGCCGTCAACTCGTCCCACATTTCGAAAATCCGCAGCGTTTCCGGCAGTCGCTCGCGACCGAGTTTGTAACTCTGCCCGCTCTTCGATCCGAGCCGCGGCAACTCGATCATGTTCTTCGCGAGATCCACCGCGTCATGCGCGCGCCCGACGTATTGGAGATCCTGAATCAGCCAGTTGTTGTTGTGCGCGAAGTTGTGAATCTGATCCGGCAGCACGTGCGACGCGATCGTGTAGGCATGATCCACGCGCGTCGAAGCCTCCTGCTGCCACGCCGCGTCCGCATACCGGTGGAGATTGGAAAAAGTGTGCCCCGGCATGTGCCACAGATGGGCAATCCCCGGCGCGGCCTGCCCGCCGAGCGCCGCCGAATGCAGCGCGCGTTTATCGCCGTCTTCGCCGTTCCAAAGATGGATCATGTAATGATGCGCGCCGGGATGCATCGGGTCTTTCGCGAGCACTTGCTGGAGCAGCGCATCCGCCGCCAACCGGCTCGAAAGCGACACATCGTGACTCTTGTTATCCCAGAGCTGGAAAACGAGGAACGCCTTTGCTTCGATGTCGTCGGGAAATTCGTAGATCAGATTTTCCAACGCATTCACCAGCGCCTTCCGCCGCACCTTTTCATCCTTCTTCGTCTCCGCGTAATAGTCCGCCCACGCGCCAATGTAGAGCTGCTCGTGCCGCCCCGCTTTTTCCTTCCGCTTCACGGCCTCCTTCATGAATTCCGCCGCGCGCAGCGGCGTGTTGATATTTGCCATCGCCATCCCCCAAAACGCCATCGCGCAATCGCCATCAAGCGCCGCCGCCTGCCGGAACGAACGCTCCGCTTCAAAATACCAAAACCCATGAAGCTGCCCTAGCCCCTGATCGCAAAACTTCTGCGCCAGTTCGTTTTTGCTCGTGACGCCGAGATGCACTTTCCCCGTTCCCTCCATCAGCACCGCTGCCTGCCGCGGCCCTTCGTTGAAGGCCTCGCTCATCAGCGAGTGACCGGGAAGCGGCTTCTCGTCAGGCTTTGCGGGCGCAGGGTCGGCGGAACGCGCAGGGAGCGCGAGCGCCAACAGAGCAAAAAATGGGAGCGGCTTCATGGATGGCTAGTGCGCCCCGTTCACGTGCGCCTTCAAGAGGTCATTGTCAAAGTCGTGATCGAAATCGCGCCACACGCTGTGGACATGGTTTGCGTCGTTCTGCGTGTTGTCGTACTCGAGGACGAAGCGGCCACCCTGCACGCGATAGTAATGCGGCTGGCCCAGCTCGAAGCCACCCGCCCATGCGAAGTGAATCTTGTCCAGGCCCGCCTTCTCGATCTTCGCGAGGTCTTCCGCCGCGACATCCGGGCGGCAGCGGAAAAGGTATTCCTTGATGATTTTCATCAGCGCGGCTTGCTGGTCCGGGTTCAGTTTGCTTTGCACGATGCCTTCGGGATTTGTCTGATCGACCCGCTTCGGATCGTTGAGAATTTCCTTCGGCGCTTCCACGAGGATCACCGCTTCTTTTTTCTGCTCGTCGCTCAAGGATTTCACGAGCGTGCGTCCCAGATCTTCCTCTTTACCGAGGACGCGAGTCCCGGTGCGCGGGCCAGTGCGGACTTCGCCGGGATTCGTCCCGAAAAAGGACGGGGTCATCGAGGGAGCGGCATCGTCGGTCGCGGTGAAATTTAGCGAGAGATGATGCCCTTCCACGCGCCAGCCCCACGCGCCTTTTCCCGGCGTGCCGAAGATGGAAACGAAATACCGTTCGGGATCGCGCACCGGCGACCCCGCTTTGTCCTTTTCCAAAACCGCAAGCACCGCCTCCAGACTCATGATCGAAACCGCCTTGCTGTAGCCGCGATGGCTCAGCCCCGTCGCCAGCAGCGCTTGCGCGAGCAGCCGCTGCTCCTGCGACATTTCCTTGATCAGCAGACCCTTTCGATCGCGCGGGATGAAGTGCCAGTTCGTCCGCTCGGGATTGGCGAAATCGAAAACAGCTTTCGCCTTCTCATCTGGAGAAAGTGCGGCGAGCAGATTGTTCGCAGCGGCAGCCATTTCCACACCCGCCTCGTGGGCGCGGAGCGGAGTGAGCAGGGCGAGGCTGAGGGCGAGGGCGGGGAGTGGGGATTTCATGTGGTGTAGATGGGAAACCTATTTGGAAGGAAGTTGCCAGCGTTCATCGAAGAACCCGGCATCGACGACGAGGCCGGGCCACTTCGCGGTCGGAGGTGTGTTGAGATCAATCACCGCCCAGTCGGGAAGTTTGGGAGTTTGTTGCGAGTTCGTCGTGTTGCTGCCCTCGCGGAAGGTGAAGCCGCTGTTGAGCACGACGTACTTTTTCGGATTCAGTGGGTTTGGAAAAATGAGGATCGGTGCGTGATCGGCGGCGCTGGTTTCGAGTTGGCCGACGACCAGTTTCTTCGCGTCCCAAGTGAGTGGAAGTTTCGCCACCATCTTCGCGAGCACCGCATTACTCGAAGGATCGCCCCACAAAATAAGATTCGAGTTCGCGATGTCCGCCGCGGTTAGCGCCTTGTCTTCGATCACGCGCGCCTCGCCGCGAAAGACGCGCCGCCATTCCGTCACGGCGCGCTCCATTTCCGACTTCGTCCACGCGCCGACCTTGTCATGGAGCGGCTTCCCGGTCGGCTTCACAAAAACGAACGAACTCATGAACGCATCGTCGATCGGACCTTGAAGCCCGTGAACTTTCGGCTGCTTCCACCCTTTCCCTAATTCACCCGCGTCTGGTGTCGGACCCGTTATCTGATTGAGGAACCACTTTTTGTCCTCAGCCCGTTTGAAAAATCCCGCCTTCCAGCAATCCACAACCGCCGGTCCCACGAGTTCCTGTCCGTCGATCACCACCCGCGGAGGATGTGTTTTATCCAGCGGCGGAGGTCCGGCGGGCAGCGCAATGGTGAACGCCTGGACGTTCTTCGTCGTCACACGAAACGTACCTTCATCCACAAGTTCCGCGTCCACCTCGGCGCGCTCCCAATGCTTTTCGAGCGCGTCGATCTCGATCCACTTCATCTTGTGGTAGCGAAGCGTATAAGTCGTGAAGCGCACCTTTGGTGGCATCGGCTCGCGCCCTTTCGCAATCAGCTCATCAAACCGCGCCGCCATCTGCTTCTTCGTCTCCGGCTCATATTTGTGCCCCGTCTTCGGCCCGATGAAACGCTCCAGTTTCAAGCCCTCATCCGCCATCGCGTTCTCCATGATGTCTCCCGATTGCTTCTGCGGATCAAGCTCGCCGCTGTACGCGACGAGCGAAGTATTCGCCAAATTCCCCGCGTAAGCCGTCGCATCATAGCAGCGCCAAAGCACCTGCTCCCACCACGGCGGTGGTTCTTTGCCTTCAGCGAAAACCTTCGCGTAAGTCGAAGTCTCCGCGAACCCCGCACCCGGCGACGCGGCTGCCCAAAGCCCCGCGTGATGCGTTGCCAAATGCCAGACTGACGCACCCCCCATCGAGAAACCGAGCACACTCACGCGATTCGGATCGACCGCATAATGCCCGCGAACATTCTCCCAAGCCTCGAAAAGATCCGCCTCGCCCGCAAACTTGCTCGCATTGCAAAAGCGCCCGTAAAGCTGCACCACGAATCCGCCGCCCGGATCGAACTCTGGCTTGCTCTTGAGCTGGCCGAACCCAAACGCCAACTCCGAAAGAGTGTCCGCCCGCCCGTGCATCCACAGCGTCAGCGGTCGCGCGGTCTTCTCGCCCAACTTGAAATCCGGAGGCATCCATAACCCATAAGGCTGCACTGAGCCGTCGATCTTTGAGACATAGCCGCGCACGGTGGGGACGGGCATGGTGGTCCAGGAAGACGTGCCTGCGCGCAATTCCTTGGCGCGGTGGTCGCCGAGGCCGAGCAGGACTTTCGCGATGGGAATCTGTTTGGCATCGAAGAACTCGCCGTAGTCCAGCGCGTAGCGGACGGCGTTATGAAAGACCTGCACGTCCGGCAGCAGTGCGAGCAGTTCGGGCTTCGCTTTCAGCGTAAACCTCAGCGCCTCGATTTCCTTCCCGAGCGCCGCGACGCCCGCAGCCAGTTCCGCACGATCCGGCTCCGGCACTTCGATCCCGGGCGGCGGCGTTTGTTGGGTCGCAGGCGGAGTCTGCGCGTGCGCAGTCG
>JANLQB010000408.1:0-3425 GCA_031367565.1 Verrucomicrobiota bacterium | reverse complement strand
GGAGCCGTCCGGCGAGTTTCCATCCGCTTCGACTCCGTAAACACGATTGAAAATCCGCGCCGATTCCTCACCGAGCACGCGGTCGATTTCATCCTTCCTCCAAACATAGAAAGCGCCTTCGCGATGCTCGGGCTTCCCGTGCTCGACGATCGAGTCCGCATCCTCGGCGGAAAAGAATCCGCCCTCTTTCGAGGTCATGTCGCGGCGCACGTAGTCCAGCACGTCGCGCACCGTCGCCGCGTATTGCGCATCGTGCGTGATTTGAAACGCATCGAGGTACGACGAAGCAAGCTGCGCCTGATCGTAGAGCATTTTCTCGAAGTGCGGGATGTGCCAAAACTTGTCCACGGAGTAACGATGGAAGCCGCCACCGAGGTGATCGTGCATTCCGCCCGCCGCCATTTTTTGCAGCGTGATGAGCGCCATGCCGACCGCCGCTTGGCCATCGCGCGAGTCCGCGCCCTCGCGGGTGGCTGTGCGAAAAAGAAAATTGAGCGCGACGGGGCGGGGGAATTTCGGCGCGCTGCCGAAGCCGCCGAGTTCCTCGTCGAAAGTGCTCGTGAAATAGTTGAGCGCCGTGGCGAGGACTTCCTTGCCCACGACCGTCCCGCCGGCCTCCGAAGCCGATGCTTTCTGAAGCTGCTCGGTGACTTCGTTGCCGTGCGCGATGATCCCTTCGCGATCTTTTTTCCAAGCCTCCGAGATGCGCAGCAGCAGCGTCGGAAAGCCGGGCCGACCGTAACGATCTTCCGGCGGATAATAGGTGCCGCCGAGAAATGGCTTCAGGTCCGGCGTGAGGAAAACGCTCATCGGCCAGCCGCCACTGCCCGTCGTCGCCTGCACGTAAGTCATATAAACTTTGTCCACGTCGGGCCGCTCCTCACGGTCGATTTTGATGTTGATGAAATGTTCGTTCATCAGCTTCGCGGTGGCTTCGTTCTCGAAAGATTCGTGCGCCATGACGTGGCACCAGTGGCACGTCGAATAGCCGATCGAGAGGAAGATCGGCTTGCCCTCCTTGCGCGCTTTTTCAAACGCTGCCTCGCCCCACGGAAGCCAGTCCACGGGGTTGTGTGCGTGCTGGAGAAGGTACGGCGATTTTTCGTTGGCGAGAGCGTTGGTGTGCATTTTGGGAGTGGAGTCGGCGGCGCGACTTTGCATCACGGCGGCAGCGAAGAATGCGGTCAACGTCGTGCGATGAAAGGAAGCGGACATGGCCCGAACGTAACGCAAGCGGGCGCGAGGGGAAGCGCGGCGAAAACGCGTAGAGTGAGCGTGGCGCTAAGCCCGCGCGCTCTACGTCGCGGCTAGGGCTGAAGCGGCGTGACGACGCGGTAGAACCTTGCGGGGAAGCCGCCCGCCACGGGGTCGGGGATTTCGAGGCTGCGCACGGCGGGATCGGCGGCGATGTCGGTGAGCTTTTGCCACGCGAGGTCGAGCAGCGTGTTCTTAAATTGGATCGTGTAGCTCTTGTTCGCCGCGGCCGTGAAACGGATCACGGTCTGCCCGGCGGACTTCGCGATGCTGCTCGTGAGGACGCTCAACGGATTGTTGGGATCGGTGCCCGCGAGGTATTCGGCGAGGTTTGATTTGCCGTCGCCGTCGCGATCGAGCGCGGCGTCGAGAGGATCGTTTGGATTCAAACCGTTTGCGATTTCCCATGCGTCGGGAATGCCGTCGCCATCCGTGTCGGCAGCCGCCGGGACGTTGGCGGCATTTGGCGTCGGCGTGAGCGTTTGGATGCTCGCGCTTCCATCCGGGAAACGACCTCCACTCACTCCCGATGTTTGCAGACCGAACGATATCGATTCGAGCTGCACACCATTGCCCGAGAAAATGCCGATCGCTTCGCCTGCGGAATTGAGCGTGAAGTTGACGTGGTTCGGGGTGGCGCCGTTGTCGTTGTCGGCAAAGAGTTGCAGCCACCGGCTGTTGCCGGCGTTGCCCGTGCCACCGATGAAGGTGAGCGGCGGGATGAGATATTTGATGCGGTTGGTGAGATTGTCCGTGAGGTAGTTGCCGCTCAGGAGCACGGGAGCCGCACCGGAATTGAACAACTCGAACCAGCCGGGCGCGATGGTCGGTGCGGCGAGCCATTCGTTGATTTTCACCGTGCTGATCGCGCCGAGTCCCGCCGCAGTGTTGCTCGCGCCGCGGGTGGCGACATTCAACGCGAATCCGCCCGCGCCATTGGCGATGCGACCGATCGAGCGATCGGGCACTTGCTGGCCGAAGACGACGGAATCCTGCAAGCCGCTGCCGTCGGCGAGCTTCTTGAAAAGGAAGATGCGGTCGCCCGCAGCATTGAGGCCGAAGCCGGCGTTCATGTTCGCGACATTCGTCGTGGAGGCTGCGAGCAGAGGATTGCAGAAGACGACAAGGTAGCCGTGCGCAGGCACGGACGATCCTGCTGGGAAGACCCATTTGCGCGCATCGGCGGTGTCGTCGGTGAGGCTCATGTCGGCGACGTTCACGGCGCTGGCGGAGGTGTTGTAGAGCTCGATCCAGCCGGAGAAGGAACCGTCGGGTGTGGTGAACGAGGCATTGTTGGCAAGGACTTCGTTGATGACGATCGTCGTCGAGCTTCCTGCCACAGGCACGTTGGCGGCGAGCTTCGCTCCCCACACGATGTCGGAACTCACCGTGGCGCTGCTTTGTAGATCGTTCTGATGCACCTCGACGGCGAGCACGTTGTCGCCGACGACGAGCTGGCTCGCGGGCAGCGTGAACGTCTCCACGACGGCGTCGCCCGCCGTGCGGTTGGCGAGCGTGGCCCACACGACCGCACCTGCCGGCATGCCGATGCGATTGCCGGTCGTCGGGACGACTTCAGTGCCGTTGAGGTAGAGCACGCATCCATCATCGAGCATCGTGGTGAGCGTCAGGGTAACGCCGGTGAGCGGGCCGCTGTAGCTGAAGTGGGTGCGGAAATAATACGTCTGGTAAGGCTTCGTCGTGGTGAGTCCGGGAAGGACCGTGGTTTTCGCAAAACCCTCGGTGTTCGTGAGCAAGGCGTTTTCGATGTAGAGCAGTTGCACGGCGGAAGTCCACGCGGTGTCGGTGAAAAGCGGCTGGGTCCAAGCGCGGCTGCTCGCGTCATTGGGCGGCGCGGCAGAGACACCGGCGAAATATTTCCAACTCTGCGTCGCTGGGATTAAGCTCACCACACTCGTGCCGCTACCGTTGCTGCTGCCGGGATTCGGACCGCCGGGCGTGGGCTGGTTAAAAAAGCCGAGCGTGATCGCGCCATTCGGCGTGCGGCCTTGCGAGACATCGGTGGACTGCGGACCGTAGATGATGCGGTCGATGATGTTTTGCGCGGAGTCGAAGAACCCGATCTCGCCTTGCAGCGGCGAAAGCTTCAGCGCGAGGTGATCCGGCCCCTGTCCGGGATCGTTGTCGGCTTTGAACGAAACGTAGCCCGC
>JANLQB010000327.1:0-5761 GCA_031367565.1 Verrucomicrobiota bacterium | reverse complement strand
AACTCTTCGCCTCCATCGAATCCTACTCCAACACCCACCGAAAACACTCCTCCCTCGGATACCAAACCCCCGCCTCTTTCGAGGCCCACATTAACTCCATCCACTAACCAAATGCTGGTCCAGAAATCCGTTGCATCTCATGGTGCTTTGCTGCGACGAGAAGAGTCAGGTGCAGGCACTGGACCGGACCCAACCGGGATTGCCGCTCAAGAAGAGTCGGGCCAATACGATGACCCATGACTACGTGCGCCACGGCACGACCACTCTCTTTGCGGCGCTCAATGTCGCCGACGGAAAAGTGATCGGAGAATGCCACTCACGGCACCGGCCTCAGGAATGGCTGAAGTTCCTGCGGCTGATTGATGAGCAGACGCCGCCGGAGCGCGAACTGCACTTGATCCTGGATAACTATGCCACGCACAAGCATCCCAAGGTCAAAGCATGGCTGGCCAAACATCCGAGCTTCCATCTGCACTTCACCCCAACGAGCGCTTCCTGGCTCAACATGGGAGAGCACTTTTTCCGCGACCTCACTACCAAAAGGCTGCGCCGCGGCGTCTTTCACAGTCTGCCAGAACTCGTGACGGCCCTCGAACAGTATCTGGATACCTATAATCGAGAGCTTACCCCGTTCGTCTGGACCGCCAAAGCCAACGATATCCTCATGAAAGTCAGCCGTGCGCGAAAAAATCTTTCCCGTCGTAATAATCCTCGTTGATTGCGCCGGACTACACTAGAACGCCACTTTTTTGAGTTGCGGAGTAACTAGCTGTGGCGAGGTCAGCCGACCGTGTCTTTTACCGAAGCGAGCGCGAACTCGCGATTGAGCGTGCTCATCACGGTCGCGGGGATTTCCGCGGGGCAGACGGCTTCGCATTCGTAGTAGTTCGAGCAGTTGCCGAAGCCTTCCTCGTCCATGGTGCGGACCATTTTCAAAACGCGGCTGGTACGCTCGGGTTGGCCTTGCGGGAGGAGTGAAAGGTGGGTGACTTTTGCTCCGACGAAAAGCATCGCGGAACTGTTCGGACACGCGGCGGCGCAGGCTCCGCAGCCGATGCAGGCGGCGGCTTCCATCGCGAGATCGGCGCTGACTTTTCCGATCGGGAGCGCGTTCGCATCCTGCGCGGCACCGGTGCGGACGGTGATGAAGCCACCGGCTTGCTGGATGCGATCGAAAGCACTGCGATCGACGCAGAGGTCGCGGATGACTTTGAAAGGTTTTGCGCGGAAGGGCTCGATGAAGATGGTTTCGCCATCCTTGAATTTCCGCATGTAGAGCTGGCAAGTCGTCGTCTCGCTCGGGCCGTGCGGGATGCCGTTGATGGTCAGCGAGCAAGTGCCGCAGATGCCTTCGCGGCAGTCGTGATCGAATGCGACGGGCTCGTCGCCTTTGGCGAGGAGGTCTTCATTCACGATGTCGAGCATCTCGAGGAAGGAGGCGTCGGCGGAAATGTCGCGTGCTTCGACATCGACGAGTTTGCCCGCGGCGTTCGCAGATTTTTGACGCCAGATTTTTAGGTGGAGATTCATGGGAAAATTTGCGGGCAATTAAGTAAGACCGAGACGGCGACGAATGACTTCCCGGGGTAGTCGCGTATCTAAAATAGCATGGATCATCACGCGATTTTCCACTTCCACTGCGCCAATTCTTCCGCCGGCAATTTCCGAATTTCAGGGAAACGTTCGAGAATCATGGCGTGAAATTTAGCGTTGGTTGGCGGCGGCAATGGGTCACTTGTAGCTGCGGACGCTGGGCTTTAGCTCCTCGAAGATGAGGGGTTCGATGTGGCGGGCGGACTTGTTACCCTCGCCGGTGAATTCCCAGGCGGCGACGTGTTGGAAGTTGGCGTCGTCGCGTTTGGCTTCGCCGTCGGGGTATTGGTGTTCTTCGCGGAAATGGCCTCCGCAGCTTTCTTTGCGTTCGAGGGCGTCGAGGCAGAGGAGTTCGCCGAATTCGAGGAAGTCGGCGACGCGCCCGGCTTTTTCGAGGGCGACGTTGAGGGCTTCGCCTTCGCCGGGGACGTTGACGTTTTTCCAGAACTCTTCGCGGAGCGGGGGAATCTGCGCGAGGGCGCGGGCGAGGCTTTTTTCGCTGCGCGCCATGCCGCAGTAGTCCCAGATGATACGGCCGAGTTCGCGGTGGAAGTGATCGACGCTGCGTTTGCCTTTGATGCTGAGGAAACGGTTGGTGCGTTCGCGGACGGCGGCTTCGGTTTGTTGAAACTCGGGCCGTTTGGCGTCGGGGCGTTTGCCTAGTTCGTTGACAAGATAGTTTCCGATGGTCGCAGGTAGGACGAAGTAACCGTCGGCTAGGCCTTGCATGAGGGCGCTGGCTCCGAGGCGGTTTGCTCCGTGGTCGCTGAAGTTGGCTTCGCCGAGCACGAAGAGGCCGGGGAGGTTCGACATTAGGTTATAGTCCACCCACAGCCCGCCCATCGTGTAATGCACGGCGGGGTAGATCCGCATCGGAGTCTTATAGGCGTTGTCGTTGGTGATCTGTTGGTAGATGTCGAAAAGATTGCTGTAGCGCTCGCGGACGGCGGGTTCGCCTAGTCGCTTGATGGCGTCGGCGAAATCGAGATAGACGCCGAGGCCACCGGGGCCGACTCCGCGACCGTCGTCGCAGGCTTCCTTCGCGGAGCGCGAGGAGATGTCGCGCGGGGCGAGGTTTCCGAAGCTGGGATACTTTCTTTCCAGATAGTAGTCGCGCTCGTCTTCGAGAATTTCGTGAGGCTTGCGGTTGTCGCCTTTCTTTTTTGGGACCCAGACGCGTCCGTCGTTACGGAGCGATTCGGACATGAGGGTGAGCTTTGACTGGTAGTCGCCGCTGACGGGGATGCACGTCGGATGGATTTGCGTGTAGCAGGGATTCGCGAAGAGTGCGCCGCGTTTGTGGGCGCGCCAGGCGGCGGTGACGTTGCAGCCTTTGGCGTTCGTGGAGAGGTAGAAGACGTTGCTGTATCCGCCGGTGGCGAGGACGACGGCGTCGGCGCTGTGCGAGCTGATTTCGCCCGTGACCATATCGCGGACGACGATGCCTTTGGCATGGCCTTCGACGACGACGAGGTCGAGCATTTCGGTGCGGGGAAACATTTTCACGCCACCTGCCGCGATCTCTTTATTCAGCGCGGAATATGCGCCGAGCAGGAGTTGCTGGCCGGTCTGGCCGCGGGCGTAAAAGGTGCGCGAAACTTGTGCGCCGCCGAAGGAACGGTTGGCCAGCAAGCCGCCGTATTCGCGGGCGAAGGGGACGCCTTGCGCGACGCATTGGTCGATGATGTTGACGCTGACTTCGGCGAGGCGATGCACGTTGGCTTCGCGCGAGCGGAAATCGCCGCCTTTGAGCGTGTCGTAAAACAGGCGATGCACGGAGTCGCCGTCGTTCTGGTAATTTTTCGCGGCATTGATGCCGCCTTGCGCGGCGATGGAGTGCGCGCGGCGAGGGGAGTCTTGATAGCAGAAACACTTCACCTGGTAGCCGAGCTCGCTGAGCGTGGCGGCGGCGCTGGCTCCGGCGAGGCCGCTGCCGACGACGAGGATTTCGTATTTCCGCTTGTTGGCGGGGTTGATGAGCTTCGACTCGAACTTGTGCTTCTCCCACTTCCCGGCGAGCGGCCCAGTGGGGATTTTGGAATCAAGGACGATGCTCATTTCGCGGCCTCCTGAGTTGTGACGACGGCCGCTGGTTTGTCCAATGCGCTTCGTTCTTCGACATATTTTTTACCGAGCCCGCCGAGCAGGACTGCCGACGGGATGCTGATGAATCCAAGAGCGAGTGCGAGGGCAAGGACGCGTCCGCCGTTGGTGAGAAAGGACGCCGCGCTTTTCGTGCGAAAGCCGAGCGTCTGCGGGATGCTGCCGATGCCGTGGCTGAGGTGCGCGCAGAGCAGGATCATGCCGAGGATGTAAAAGCCGGCCATGAGCGGGTCGCTGAAGCCGACGATCATCATACGATACACATCGGATCGCCCGGCCTCGTCTGTCCACTGGCGATACTGCGGATGGATCGTCTGGAACGTGAAATGCAGCAGATGCACGATGATAAAGCACAGAATGTAACTGCCGCTCCAGACCATCGTGCGCGTCGAGATGCGCGCCTGCACGCGATTGCTCTTCTCGTATTTTCGCGGACGCGCGGCGCGATTTTCGATCGCGAGTTTGATCGTAAAAACGACATGCGCCACGACCGCTGCGAGTAACGCGGCGCGCACGATCCAGAGCAGTTCGCCGATGCTCTTCAGGAATGCCGCGTATTTGTTGATGTGTTCCGGCGGGAGGAAGACTTGAAGATTTCCGACGAGATGGCCGATGAGGAAGCCGAGCATGGCGAGGCCGGTGAGGGCGACGATCCATTTTCGACCGATGGATGAGGACAGGAAGGAGGCGAGCGGATTCAATAGATTGGTTTCAAATTCAGGCGTCGGAAAAATCGTGGGGATCGAGCCCGAGGGCGACGATGGAACAGGCGACGATCACCCGCAGATGAAGGTCGGCAGCGGCTTCGATCAAGTCATCGCTCTCGGAGCCGGGGTTCAGCCAGAGTTCCTTCGGATTTTTCGCCGCGATGGCGGGTAAAAGTTTCAGGCCGACGGCTGGCGGAACGTAAAGGCTCACAAAATCGACGGGCTCGGTGATCGCATCCAGTTTTGGATACGCCTTGAGACCTTCGATGGTTGCTTCGTTAGGGTTTACGGGAAAGACGGCGTAGTCGTTTTCCACGTAAGCCCGAACCGCTTTGTTTCCATATTTGCGACGATCGTTGGAAGCGCCAATAACTGCGACAGAAAACTCGGGCATGTGAACTTTTTCAGATACTTAAAGGGGTCGCGCCCGGTCTGCAAAGCCCGAAATGAAAATACGCGGTTGGAACCGCGGGTGCGGGTCAGTTTTCCTTGGGTCCGGCTTCGTCGCCGGGGAGCATTTCCTGCCAGGAGCGCAGGATTTGCCAGGAGCGTTCCGTCGCTTCGGCCCAGTCGCGCTCGGGCGAAGCGGTGACGACGACCATCTGGTCCCGCTCGTTCACATTGATAAAGGTGACCTCCTGCGAGTAGGCGCGGGCGTCCATCGTGAAGCGGAGTTTGACCCGGAAGCTCTTCCACTGGTTGATCGGGATCGGGTTCGATTGCTCCTCGACGGTCTCGACGCTGCGAGCGCGCGGGGGCAGGAGCGCGCGGGCGGCTTCGCGGTAGTCCACGAGCTTCGCCTCATTAAAAGGGACTGCGGGATTGAGCCGTGACGGGAGGATTAGAAAGTCGATGTCGGAGAATTTTGGGAACCGGAAATTGGTGCCGCCGAAACGCGCGGCGACTTCCGTCTCGCGATCAATACTGAGCATGAATTTCTTGTCGCCGTCCGCAAAGTAGAGCTGGCGTTTCGGGACGCTGTCGATCGCGGTGTCGATCCAGCGCGGGGTGAGATCGAGCGCGCTGGTTTGGAAAAGCGGCAGCGCGATGAGGCTGAGCAGGAGGCCGTGGCGTTTCATAGTCGTGAAGGATCAGTATTTCGCCCAGGTGCCGCGACTCCAAGAGGCGGCATCCAGGGTGCCGGGAGGCGGCGAGTTGCGGAAGTTCGTGTCGAAATTCCAGCACCGGTTTGGCGGGCGGTAGATGTTGTTGGTGGTCCAGCGGCCCGTGAAGGTCTTGCTTTGGTAAAGCTGAACCATCGAGCCGAAGTAACTGCAGTATTGATTGCTCCAGTTTTCGAGGAAGCGGGGGAAGTTGTTTCCTCCGCCGGAGTATCCGTAGTCGCTGCCGCTCGGAGG
>JANLQB010000306.1:0-3376 GCA_031367565.1 Verrucomicrobiota bacterium | reverse complement strand
GAGGACGAGGACGATTTTGGGCTTTGGATCGCGCTTGGTGGCAAAATGGTTTGTCGCCGCGCGGCATTCTGCTTCCATTCGCCGCCTATGAAAATCGTCCTCGCTTACTCCGGTGGTCTCGACACTTCTGTCCTCGTCGCCTGGTTGAAAGAAACTTACTCCGCTGAGATCATCGCTTTTTGCGCGGATGTCGGGCAGGAGGAGGAGCTGGATGGGTTGAACGACAAGGCGCTGAACACGGGGGCGAGCAAGTGTTACATCGACAATTTGTGCGAGGAATTCGCAGCGGATTTCATCTTCCCGATGATCCAGGCGAACGCGATTTATGAAGGGCAGTATTTTCTCGGCACTTCGATCGCGCGGCCGCTGATCGCCAAACGCATGGTGGAAATCGCGCGGGCGGAAGGTGCGGATGCGGTGGCGCATGGGGCGACGGGGAAGGGGAATGATCAGGTGCGCTTCGAGCTGACGGCGGCGGCGCTGGCGCCGGAACTGGAGGTGATCGCGCCGTGGCGGCAGGATCGGTTTCGCGCACAGTTTCCCGGTCGCGCGGAGATGATCGCCTACTGCGACGCCAAGGGGATCAAAATCCAGGCGTCGGCGAAGAAGCCGTATTCGATGGATCGCAATCTCCTGCACATCTCGTTCGAGGCGGGCATTCTTGAGGATCCGTGGTTTGACGCGAGCGCGGAGAAGGCACGCGAGATGTATGTGCTCAGCGTTTCGCCCGAGGAAGCGCCGGACAAGGCGGAATACGTGGAGCTGCTTTTTGAAAAGGGCGAGTGCATCGCGGTCGGCTACACCGAGCTGGAGGCGCTGCTCGCGCAACTCGGCTACAACGGCACGCTGAAATACAACGCCGAAAATCACGGCGCGCTCTCGCCTTACTGGGTGATGCGCGTGCTCAACTCGCTCGGCGGACGCCACGGAATCGGGCGCGTGGACATGGTGGAGAATCGTTTCGTCGGCATGAAATCGCGCGGGGTTTACGAGACGCCGGGCGGCGCGATCCTGCACTCCGGGCATCGGCAAGTGGAGTCGCTCACGATGGATCGCGAAGTGATGCACCTGCGCGACGGGCTCGTCCCGAAATACGCGGAGCTGGTCTATAACGGCTTCTGGTTCGCGCCGGAGCGTGAGGCTTTGCAGGCGCTCGTCACCGAGTCACAGAAGAACGTGACCGGCGTCGTGCGGCTGAAACTTTACAAGGGCAACATCATCGTCGCGGGCCGTAAATCACCCGTGAGCCTCTACAATCCGCACATCGCCACCATGGAGGCGGACCCGACGAAAGCCTACAACCAGAACGACGCGACCGGTTTCATCGCGCTGAATGCCCTGCGGCTGAAAGTCGCCGCGCGCGTCCACCATTCCGCGCAGTAAAAGTGACGAACGATTCCGCGATCTTCGGGGTTTTTGGATTCGTGTTTCTCGCGATGATCGGCGGTTCGATCTGGGGCGCGATCGTGCTCGCGCTGAAATGGGCGTCGGGGGTCGTGCCGCGGATCGTCCTCGGGCTGGCGCTTTGCGTGGTGCTCATCACGGCAGGAACGACTGCGATCATCGCCGGCTGCGTGGCCGTCGCCGGCGGGCTGGGATCTCGCTGAATTCGATCACCGCCGAAAAGCGCGGAGCTTTCCGGGCCTACCGCCGCATACGCGGAACGGTCGTGGGCTCGGGGGCGGGCTTCGGCTCGCGGTCTTTGTAAAAGACGACGCCAGAGCGGCGCATGTTCGCGATCAGTGCGCGCAGGTTTTCCGCCGTCTCGCGATCGGAAAGGAGCAGGCCGAGCGCGCCCTGGCCGTGGTTGGCCTTGTCGAAAAGCGTCTTCCCGGATTCTACTAGCCCCTTCGCGGAGTCCATCGTTTTACTCGCGTTCACGGCGACCTTTTGGAATTCGGCAATCGTCTTCTTAAACTCCGCCGCCGCGTCTTCCGCCGTCTTCATCGTGCCCTTGGCCGAGTCCATGGCGGAGTCCGCCTTGGTCATGATCGGGTCGAGCTTTTTCATGCTTTCGTCGAGATTCGTGCTCGTCGTTTTCAGGTTTGCGAACGTCTCCGTGAGGTTCTTCATGTTCTGATCGCTCAGCAGGCCGCTGTGGAGTTGCACGGTGATTTTCCGGATGTCCTCAAGCTCCTTGTTGAGCTGATCCATCACCACGGCGCCCTTTGCGGTCAGGTCGTCGAGGCCGGTGGCGCGCGTGCCCTGGATGCGTTCGTTTGGCTTGATCACGATCACGGTATTCGGATCGAAATTTTCCGGTGGGAACACATCCACAAACCGATCACCGAGCAGGCCGCTGCTGCCGACGAGGAAGCGCGAGTCTTTCGGCAGCTTCACGTTGTCGTGGATGTTTAACGTCACCTCGACCGCAAACATTGAGCCGGTTAGCTTCGGCGTGGTGCCGACCTTGCCGATTTGCGCGCCGGAAAGCAGCACGTAGCTGTCCTTGATGAGCCCGGAGGCGTTCGGGAATTCGACCACGATCGGATACGTTTTTTGCAGCCCTTCGCCGACCCGGCCAAAGATCACGACCATCGCTGCGATCGTCGCCAGTCCGATGAAGAAAAACAGCCCGACATACATTTCGAGGCCTTTGCGTTCAGTGCTCATGAGTTAGTCGGAATCTCCGGAGCGGCCCTGGATGAAATCCTGCACGATGGCATCCGTGGAGTTCCGCAGTTCCTCCGGGTCGCCGTGAAAATAGATGCGGCCCTCGTAAAGATAGGCGATTCGATTCGCGGTGTGAAAAGCCGTCTTCATGTCGTGAGTGACGACCACGGAAGTCACGCGCAACCGCTTTTGCAAGCGACGAATCATATGGTTGATCGAGTCCGACGCGATGGGATCGAGCCCCGTCGTGGGCTCATCGTAAAGAATGCACGCCGGTCTGCCGACGATGGTCCGCGCAAGGCCCACGCGCTTGCGCATGCCGCCGCTGAGGTTCTCCGGCATCTTATCCTGCTCGCCCGCGAGATCGACCATTTCGAGCGCCTCGGCCACGCGATCCGCGATTTCCTTTTTGTCGCGAACGCCTGCTTCTTTGAGCGGAAACGCGATGTTTTCCTCCACGCTCATCGAGTCGAAAAGCGCGCCGCTTTGGAAAAGCATCCCGATTTTTTTCCGCACCGCGCCGAGCTTCCGCTCCGGCAAATCCGCAATGTTTTTTCCCTCAACCAGCACCTCGCCGCGCGTCGGTTGCATGAGGCCGATGAGATGTTTTAGGAGCACGCTCTTTCCCCCGCCGGAGCGCCCGAGGATGACGCACGTCTCGCCGGTCGCGATTTTCAGATCGACGCCGCAGAGCACTTCCTGCGTGCCGAGGGTTTTGTGGAGGTCGCGCACTTCGATCATTTGCTACACGCCTCCGGGGAAA
>JANLQB010000233.1:0-2315 GCA_031367565.1 Verrucomicrobiota bacterium | reverse complement strand
CCGACGCTGACGATTCTCACGTCCGGATGCTGAAATGGGCGCGGCGCTCGTCCTTCGTGCCCGCGACGCGGTCGTTTTACAAACGCGGGGCGGGCTGGCCGAAGGCTTTGAAAGAGATCGGCGCCAGTTTAACCGATGCGCCCTAATCCCCGAATAGCGCGATTTTACACGCGACAAACCCACACACGATGACCGCCGATTGCGCTACGGCGCATTTCCATTCGGGAAAATGATTGCGTCACTTCGCGCAATCATTCATCAAACGGAATTCCTTAAAATCGTATGAAATTTAGCGTCAGCAAAGAGAAACTCCTCGAAGGTCTGCAGACCGTTCAGAATGTCGTCGGCACGCGCACGACCCTGCCCATTTTATCGAACGTGCTGCTGCAAGCCGAGGACGGTCGCCTGCGGCTCACCACCACCGATCTCGATGTCGGCGTGAGTAGCGGGATCGACGTGAATGTGGAGAAACCCGGCGCGACCACGCTGCCCGCGCGTCGGCTTGCCACCATCGTTCGCGAGCTACCGGCCAGCGAAATCATCATCGAGGTCGATTCCAAAAATGCCGCCTCGATCCGCTGCGGCCAGAGCTTTTTCAAAATCCTCGGCCTGCCCGAAGAAGAGTTCCCGCCGCTCCCGAGTTTCAGCGATGCGAAGGTCTTTACGCTCGGCCAGCAACAGCTCCGCGATGGGCTGAAAAAAACGTCTTACGCCATCTCCACGGACGAGACGCGCTATGTGCTGAACGGTATCCTGTTTTCGTTTAAGGAAAACAAACTCACGATGGTCGCGACCGACGGACGCCGCCTCGGCCTCGTCGAGATCGAAGTGGAATTTCCGCGCAGTCAGGAGACCGAGATCATCGTC
Source organism: Verrucomicrobiota bacterium (assembly GCA_031367565.1). GTDB lineage: Bacteria > Verrucomicrobiota > Verrucomicrobiia > Chthoniobacterales > Chthoniobacteraceae > JANLQB01. The sequence continues at coordinate 1,448 of JANLQB010000233.1, read as the reverse complement.
CCTACGAAGTGCATCGCGGAACTCGCGCGCCTGCTCGGCGACGGCGGCGATTTGAAAATGAGCGTCGGCGAAAATCAGGTCGCGTTTGAAATCAACGGCACGCTGCTCGTCTCGAAACTCATCGAAGGCAACTATCCGAACTACCGCCAGGTCATCCCCGGCGAATGCAAGGAGCGCATCACGCTCGAGCGCGAACTTTTCCTCAGCTCCGTGCATCGCGTCTCGCTCCTCACGAACGACAAGGCGAATTCCGTGAAGCTCACCTTCACGAAGAACAACATCGACATCTCCGCCAACACGCCCGACGTCGGCGAGGCTCGCGAATCCGTCGCCGTCGCTTACAAGGGCAAGGAATTCTCGATCGCCTTCAACCCGGAGTTCCTGATGGCCCCGCTGAAAAATCTCACGAACGACGAAGTCTATCTCGACCTCATCGACGAAATGAGTCCCGGCGTGATCAAGATTCAGAGCCCGTTTCTCTACGTGCTCATGCCGATGCGCGTCGGTTGACGCCCCGCGGTTTTCAGAGGGAAAAATCCCGTTGCTTTTGCACGGGCCATCTGCGAATCGTCCCGCCCGCTGAAAACAGCGGAATTTGCTCACGTGGCGAAATGGCAGACGCGTACGACTCAGAATCGTATGGGGAAACCCGTGGAGGTTCGAGTCCTCTCGTGAGCACTTCCTTAATTTCAAGGGAGTTACGTTGCGATAAGGAAATCGGCACAACACTTTCGCATAACAACGCCGCCCGTGTCACCCCTCGCCGCGCATGGTCGCGCATGTCACGCTTCGACAAAAATTTTCGCCTCCCGCCTTTCACGCAACCACAAGGCGGCTGCGTTCATCGAGGTGCTGGCTTTCCCATTCCGCCAGCGCCTTCGTCCGGCGGATCACCGGGCTGAACGCAGGGGTGCCGAGGAGGCTCATATTCACCCGATGCCGGGGGCTGCGCTCGGGGACGCCGGTGTAGTAGGTTTGCGGATCGGCAAGGTCCACGTAGTTGCCCTGCGTGGCGTCCGGGAGGTCGAAGGCCATATCCCATGGGCTGAGCGGTGGAGTCGGGCATGAGAAGGTGTGTCCACGAAAGATTTGATTACGCCGGGAAAAAAACGATTACAAAACGGCCCTTGACCAAATTTTCTATTACAAGACCACTCCAAGCTCGGAAACGGCCATCCGCACCGCGTGGAGCCGATTTCCAAAGGCTCACCCTGCCTCTTGCAGGATTTCCACGTTGCCGCCCCAGTCAATCGCCACGCCGCGCGAGATTGTGCGGAAGTTCTGCCGCTGACGCCCCGCCCGTGCCGTCTGTGGCTTGCGACCGGTTCCCCGGTTTCTAACCAATCCCCGATGTCACCTCGCCGGTGAGTTCCTCGATTTCCTTCGCCAACTCCTCCGCCTCCCTTTCCAACAGCCCCAGCGCTTTCTCCAAGCTCTCGACGTGCCTG
>JANLQB010000162.1:0-1703 GCA_031367565.1 Verrucomicrobiota bacterium | reverse complement strand
CGCCCAGCTTTGTCTCCATTGGCTACGGCCAGTTCCCGCCGGTGCTCGATATCGACGGTGATCCGATCCCCGGTAGCGAACACTGGACGATCGATCCAACCGGCGGTTCCGTGACGGTGCTTGATCCGAGCATTGTTGGCTTCGGGCCCGCGCCTTCTCCTGGCAAGGCTCTCGATGCGCGCGGAGGTCCTGTCGTGCTCGTGTTTAATACGCCATTCGCCATCGGTGGTTTCTCGGCGGTGCTGGACAACAGCACGCTCGGCGAACTCGATCCGGCCAGCACCGCGATCAAGTTCTACGATGAAAACAACAACCTGCTTTTCACCGCACCCGTCGATCAAAGCGTGGCTGGTTTCACAGTGAATGTCGGCGCGGTCGGTGACGTGAAAACTATCCTGCTTCCGGGCACGGCGTTTTATGACAACGTCGCCGTCGTGCCAGAACCGGGCGCGGCGATCTGCCTCGTCAGCGGGGCTGGAATGCTCCTCGGCCTGCGTTGCCGCCGCGCATAGAAAGCCGCGTCTACAAATCACCAACAAGGTCCGGGCTGTTCTATCCGGTCGGGCCTTCCGTTACTTCAGCGCCTCGAGCCTCCGCGTTAGCCGTAGAGTCCACCAAAGCGGGATCGCACCGAGGACACCGAACGAGCAGTCGATCAAGCGCCAGTAGAACGGAATCCCGCGAATGGGGCCGCAGATCATCGCGAGCGGAACCACTCCTGCGCATGCGATGAGTCCCGCGTGCAGCGTGAAGACATTCCGCACGGGATCGCGCCAGACGCCGACAAAGAAGAGCGCGATCACGAGGTGGCCAAACGCGAGCCAGTCCGTGCCGTAACCGAGGAAGGCGTAGTCGCGATACGTTGCATCAAGCATCGCGCACGCGCAGCACCCACCCCGCGAGCGCGCCATCCGTGCCGAGTATGCGCACGAGTAGATTCAACTCGTGAAGCAAAGGGAATGCAGTGAGCCCGCTCAGCACGAGCCCCACGATGAAGAGTGCCACCATTGCGCGAATCTGTTGCCGGAGTTGAATCGCGTCTGGCTGCATGGGGGTTTTTAGTTTCGCACGAACTGCGGGCCCGAACTCGACGCGACGGGAACTGCCGCGACCGAGTTGTCGGAAATATGGTCGCGCGTGATCTCCACTTTCGCGCCGACTCCGACGGTGTTGTAGAGATGGATCACGTCGTGCGATTTCATCCGCACGCAGCCGAAGCTCGCGGGCGTTCCGATTTTCCACTCCTCAGCGGTTCCGTGAATGTAGATGGTGCGGCGGTAGGCGTTGCGATTTTGCGGTTCGAGACCTTTGAGCCAGAGGATGCGCGAGACGATCGGGTCGCGGCCCGGCGCGTTGGCTTTCACGATTTCGCCCGTCGCAAGGCGGGCGTGAAACTTCATCCCAGACGGCTGTCCGTCGCCGATTTTTTTTGCGATTTCCAGCCGCCCGAGCGGCGTGGCGCGGCTGCCGGGTCGGTCGCCGAGGCCGAACTTCGAAGTGGAAACCGGGTAGCTCGCGATCTGCACGCCTTTGCAGTACACGATCATCTTTTCATCAGCCACGCTGACTTTGATCGTGTGGATTTTATCGCGAGTGGCGCACGCTCCCAACAGGAGCGCGAAACTCAGAAGGAAAAGGTGGCACTTTTGCACGGGCAGACCATAGCCGCGCAGGGCCGCGTGAAAAGTGCGAATGAATCCGGC
>JANLQB010000156.1:0-2105 GCA_031367565.1 Verrucomicrobiota bacterium | reverse complement strand
AGGAAGCCATCGGCTGGATTCGGGCCATCGAGCACATCGACGAGGCCGCCATCGAGAATCTTGAGCGACGCCGGCACATCGTTGCCCACAAAAAGTCCGCCGCCATTGACGAACAAGTGCGATGGGCTGCCGCTGCGTGCGATGCCCTGGACGCGAACCGATGAGAGGCCGGCATTGTTCGCGCCGCTTCCGATCTCCACTCGCCCGGCACTGCTGACGACTCCGCCGTCCAGGATGGAAAGCCTGCCTTCGCTCGGAAACCCGACGGACAGCTTCCTCGTATCCCAGCGCGAGCCGTCTCCGGTGATGGTGGCGAAGCCGGGCGCGCTCCCGCCGCCGACGATCGCATCGTCCGTCAGAATATCCCCGCCTCCGGACACGGTGAGGCGCCCCGTGCCAGCCCCGCCAATGGTCAGGATCTCCGTCAAAGGGCCGCCTACGGTGAGTCCGCTTGACTGCCAACTCGCGCCAGAACCCAGCACGCGCACTTCGCCGGAACTGCCCGCGTCATTCCCCACGATCGCTCCAACGGTCGCCAGGCCTCCGCCCGGCGGAAGGATGAGCCTGGCATTGCCGGTGGCGATAAACGAGGGAGCGTCGAGCGCGGTGGAAGTGGCGAAAAGAGTGCCGTTCGACAAGGTCATCGTCCCCCCGCTTTTCAGGCGGATGAGATCGACTGCCCGCGACACTCCGCCGAGGCTCACACCGTAGCTGGCGCGCAGATCGAAGAAGGCCGCGTCCGCACTCTCGGCGTCAATGGCCGGCACTCCTTCCGGCCTCCAGTTTCTCGGCACGGAGAACGCGCTGGTGCCGCGGCGAATCCAGTGAAACTCCCCGCGGCTAAACAGATCCGGCTCCACCGGGACTGACGTGACCTTTAAGGTAACGCTGAATTTGACCTGACTGGTGGGGTTGAGCGGAAAGTTCAATGAGTTGGCCTCGCATTGGAATTCGTATTGCCCAGGAAGCAGCTCGCCCGATTCCGAGACGCTCATCGAGCCAGGCACGCCGGGATCATTGTTCACCTCGCGCCTCACAAGATCGACATCCGGGTTGACGTCCACGCGGATGAAACGGATTTCCACGTAGTTCTCGTCCCCATCGTCGTCGCCCCCATTCACGCCGCCCTGCGCGCTCGCAGATGCACTGAGGGAGAAAGTCGATGTGCCGTTGACGGTGAAAGCCACCCTAAACCGCGTGCGGCCGAGGCATTTTACGCTTGGCGAGCGGTCGCCGGCTGGCGTCGCCTTCAGCTCCGCGAAGCCGGACGATGTGCACGTGAGCGAGTTCGCGCTGGCGGTGACAGTCGTGTTCTGCTCAGTGAGAACCTTCCCCGAGAGAACCCCCACTTTCACGGTGTCCTCCGACTTCCGTTCGTAACGCATCCACCCGGTCTCGGTGAGCGAGGGAACCGGCTCCGGCGCGTTTGAAGCGCGGGCGAGGCTGCCGATGTCCGCGAACGTGCTCGAAAGCACGATGTCCGCGTGCGCAGTCCCCAAGCTGACAACGAGGGCAAGCCACAGTCGTGTGACCGAACGGGAAGAGAAGAGAGATGTTTTCATAGTCTGGATGCTGATTGCAGCGCTGGTGATGCAGGCAGCTTTCCGCCATCCGAGACTCTGCACCCGTTCCGCGCTCGCGGAGCGAAAATGCATGTCCGCCGAACTCTCCTGATCGTGCTGCAAAAGTTGACCGGAAGCGCCGACGCACGCGCAGCCAACTCTCCGAGGTGCGGATAAGCAAGCAGGAAGGCCCGAATCGTTTGCACTTCTCCGAACCCCGCCTCCTCAAGCACGCTCGCCGCCGTGTCCGTCACGCGATGCACCAGCCCCGACTGCGCATCCACGCCGAGGTGGGCCTTCATCCCGAAAGACCATTGGTTGCTTTTCTTCGATGAAGCAAACTCGCTGCTCTCCCGCCGCGTGAACATCGGAGAGAGCTGCGCGACCAGTATCAATCAGAACCGCACGGTGATGGGCCACTCGTCTTCCGTGTCGGGCCGCGTGGTCTTGATGACCCACGTTCCTGGCACCGGGCTTTCCACCGAGTCGATGATGCCGATGGCACGCTCGCTCCGCTGCTTGTCGCAAACTCGCGTCTAAGTC
>JANLQB010000095.1:0-4036 GCA_031367565.1 Verrucomicrobiota bacterium | reverse complement strand
CACGGTCGCGCCAGCATGGTCGATGTCATCGAACGCACCGCCGCGCACTGCTTCATGCCGCTCACCGTCGGCGGCGGCATCCGCGTCGTGGAAGACATGAGCATCATGCTCAAAAGCGGGGCCGACAAAATCAGCATCAACTCCAGCGCCATCGCCACGCCCGAACTGATTTCAGCGGGCGCGGAACGCTTCGGAAGCCAGTGCATCGTCGTCTCCATCGACGCGAAAAAAGTCGCGCCCGATCGCTGGGAAGTCTTCGGGCAAGGCGGACGAAAACCCACTGGCCTCGACGCCGTTGAATGGGCCATCGAAGCCGTCCGCCGCGGTGCGGGCGAGATCGTCCTGAACTCGATCGATGCCGACGGCACGAAGGCCGGCTACGACCTTGTCATCACGCGGCGAATCAGCGAAGCCGTCGGAGTTCCCGTCGTCGCCAGCGGCGGTGCAGGCACGCTCGATCACCTCGTGGAAGTCCTCCGCGAAGGCCGGGCCGACGCCGTCCTCGCGGCGAGCATTTTCCACTTCGGGGAATTCACCGTCGGCGACGTGAAGAAGTATCTCGGCGAGCACGGCGTCCCCGTTCGCCTGCCCGAAACCGTCACCAATTTATGAGTATCGCCTTCAAAGAATGGGCGCTCGTCTGCGAAGCCCTCGGACGCGGCAAACAAAGCATCATCCTCCGCAAAGGCGGCATCGCCGAAGGTCGCGCGGGCTTCCGCTTTCAACATCCCGAGTTCCTCCTCCTCCCGACTCTCTTCCACGAGCAAGCCGCCAAACTCCGAGTCCCCGCCGACACCGAAGTTCCCGCCCCGCGCACCGACGGCCAGCTCGAAGTCCGCTTCACCGCCCGCGTCGAGTGGACGCAGGACATCACCGACTGGACAAAAGTGCAGGCCCTCGCCCCGTTCCATCTCTGGCAGGAATTCGAGATCGAGAAGCGATTCGTGCAGGACGAAAAACAAATGGTCAGCCTCGCCTTCATCCGCGTGCAGCGCCTCAGCGTGCCCTTCATTTTTCCCGACTCTCCGCGTTACGGCGGCTGCCGCTCGTGGGTCGAAATCCCCGACCTTCCCGCCGACATCGAACGCCTCGACGTGCTAGACGAAGCCACCCACCGCGCCCGCGAATCCGCGATCCGCACGGTGCAGTAAATCAGTTCATCAAGAGATCCGTCTTCAAAATCGAAGTCAGCGCTTTGACGGTTAGTTCGTGGAGATTGAACGGCTTTCCGATGAATTCGCACGCGCCGCTCAAGCTCGATTGCACGCGGTTTTCGAGCGAAGTCATCCCGGTCAGAAAAATCACCGGCGTCTGGCCGTAGCCGGGGAGCTGGCGGATTTGCGAGCAGAGCTCGAAGCCATCCATCTCGGGAAGATTCACGTCGAGGAAGATGAGGTCGAACTTTGCGGTCGTCAGTTCGGCGAGAGCCGCGGAAGGCTGGAGGGCGCAGGACGCGCGGAGCATCGTGGTCGCCATCGACATCTTGATGGCGTCGCAGTTGTCCGGGTCATCATCGACGACATACACGAGCGCTTTTGCGGGATCTTTGATCTGCGCCACGTTGCGATCCTTAATCAGCGTGGTCAGGAAATCGATCGTCGAGGAGATCGTGCGCATCGTCGAAATGTTCAGCATTTCCGGGAATTCGTAGAGCTCGTGAACGAGATGCGCGAAGGCTCCCGAGAGCCGGTGGAGCGCAATGTAGCCGGAGACGCGTGCGCGCTCGGAGAAGCCGTAAACGTGGCTGTAAAGTTCGTTCAGCAGGCTCGTGTCGTTCGTGTCTTTTTGGAACGCTTGGAAACATCGGCGCATCGCGTTCATCGCGCTGCGGGCCTCTTTTTCGCTGAGCGTTTCATTGATCTCCGGCGCGAGCGGCGGCGCCCGCTCGACCATGCAGGCTTCCAGGTTGGCGATGGATTCCGCCGTCGCGAGCACGCTGGAATCCATGACCGGGAGAAGTTGAGCCTTCACCGCCGCCGCCGCTTCTTTCGCGGCGCGACTGCTGGCAAAACGGGCGGCCAGCCGGGCCTCGGCCAGGTTGGCGGAAAGCTCCACGATCTCGCGCTGGGCGGCCTCGAAGCGCGTGCCGAGGTCGATCGTCGCGAGGCGCTGTTTTTCAAAACGCGACGCAAGCTGGCGCGTCTCGTTTTGCGCCTGCGAAAGTTCGAGCACGCGACGATTCGCGGCCGCTAGATTTTCTTCCAAGCTGCCATTTTGCACGCGCAGCGCTTCGAGCCGCGCCTCCATTTCCACGATGTGCTCGGACTCCTCATCGCGCTTCGTATCGCGGGAGTGAAGATCCTGCTCAAACTGGCGCTGACCGGCGGCGAGGGCGTCGAGCGCTTGTTCGCGGTCCTGCTGTGCGACGGTGAGTTGCTCGATGAGCTGGGTGAGATGTTGTTGCTGGCTCTCGACTTCCTCGGTGAGCTGGCGCTCGCCCGTGGCGAGTTTTTCACGTTCGGAAGTGATACTCGCGAGCTGGCGCAGCAGGTCTTCGTGGATTTGGAGAGGCACGTTGGGAAGGTTCGCCTGGTCGCGCAATTCCCCGACCTGAATCCGAATCACGTCGATCTCGGCGGTCAGCTCCTGTGTCTTCGCCCGCGCGGCATCGCGCTCGAGTGTGACGCTCTCGATGTGCTGCCGCGCTTCGGCCAGTGCGGCGGCTTGCTGGCTGTCCGCTTCACCATGCCCGGCACCTTCCAGCGATTTGCGACGCGCTTCATCGAGCTGCTGCGTGAGCTCCTGCATCTGCGCTTCCGTGGCATCGCGATCGGCCGCGACGAGACCGAACTGGCGGCGCAGATCGAGCAGCTCTTCCTGCAATTGTTTCTGCGTCTTTTGCGCAGCATCGCGCTGATAGCCGAGTTCCGCGAAGTCGTCCTCAAAACGCGAAATTTTCGCCGTGAGTTCCAGATTGTGGCTGTTCGCCGCGTCGCGTGCCTGCCGCAGAGAGATGGTCTGTTTCTGCGCCTCGGCCAGATGCGCGATGGCCTGCTGTTTGGCGCGGCCGTCTTCGGTTTGGCGACGGACAAGATCGTCGCGCTGGCGCTGCGTGTCGTTTCGTTCACGGACCGCGACCTCACCTTGCCGCTGAGTTTCCGCGACCGTCCGGCGAAGTTTGTCGGTCTCCTGCACGGCGGAATCCCGCTCGCGGATGACGGAGGTGATTTCAACAAACTGAGAACGAATCTCGCGCTCGTTCGACCGCAATTGATCAATCTGGCGCAGCGCGTTTTCGAGCTGCACGCCGAGTTCATCCTTTTCATCCTCCAGCGTGAGCGCGGAGAGGCGCGCATCCCGCGTCGTATTTTGAAGCTGCTCGATCAGCGAGCGAATCTCGTGATTTGGGTCGATCGCATCCGTGAGAGCATTGATCGAAAGATGCGTGATCGGCCCGGGAATGGAGCGGACGCTTTTCGGACCAAAGTCGGATGGATTTGTGAGAGGTTGCGGATTCTGAGGCATACGCGTGGCGCGATCTCGGGAAATAGGCAGCCCGATTGATACCCCATAAGAGCAGGGCATATGCCGCAGGATCGGCGAGGGAGCGCCATCAGGGTGCGATGGTTGGCGGATCGCTCGGGAAACGCGTCGCTGCCTTTGGAAGTGAGAAGACGGCGCGCCGATTGAGAATCCCCGCCGAGGGCGTTCGCGCTCCGCCGGTTACGTCGCAGCCCGGCTGTATTCGCCGTTCACGATTCTCAAAATACCACGCGGATTTTCATCGCGAAGCTCGGGAGCGAGAGAATCGGCGGGGAAATTCTGGTAGCACACGGGCCGGGCAAAGCGCGCGATGGCCGCGGTACCGACGCTGGTGAAACGCGCGTCGGTGGAGGCCGGGAACGGGCCTCCGTGCTGCATCGAGGGGCAGACTTCGACGCCGGTGGGAAATTGATTCACGAGCAAACGCCCGACTTTTCGCTCCAGGATCGCGAGGAGATCGGACGCCGTGGCGAGATCTTCCGGCGTGGCGAAAAGCGTGGCGGTGAGCTGGCCTTCGAGGCTGCGCGCGGCGGCTTCGAGTTCCGTCCACGCT
>JANLQB010000088.1:0-3082 GCA_031367565.1 Verrucomicrobiota bacterium | reverse complement strand
CGCGTCGCTTCCCATTTCAAATTCCACCGTCTTCACGCCGTTCAGCCATTGCTCGACGTGATTTCCTTTCACGAGGACGCGGCTAGAATTCCATTCGCCCACCGCGTTCAACTTCTTATCAGCAGGCGCGGCGATCACATCATACAGCGATCCCGTGGTGCGCGTGCCATCATGGAGCTGTGCGTCGGGATGCTTCACGTCGTCGAGGAGCTGGTATTCAAAGCCGATGCCTTTCGCCACATCGGGCAGATTGTATTTCAGCCCGCTGTTTCCGCCCTCGCCGATCTTCCACTCCCAAGTGAGTTCAAAATCCTCATACGAATCCGCCGTGACGATGTCGCCACCGCCCGCACCTTTCGCGTGATGCAGCGTGCCCTCGCTCACCGTCCATCCCTGGTCAGGAAACGGTTTTCCGCCAAGAGCCAGCCAGCCCGCCGTCGTCTTTCCGTCGAAGAGCAGCTTCCACCCGTCCGCTTTCTCGGCGTCGGTGAGCGTATTTGGCTCTACCCCGAAAGCGCGCAGGCAGGAGAGGGAAAAGACGAGACAGAAGAGAACGCGGCGCATGGGGAAATGAGGTTATTTGAGAACAGGAAGCGGTGGAGGAGGCGGGAGTTTGAATTCAGATTTGGGCGGAGTCGGGGCGGGCGCGACGGGCTTCATCGGTGTTACGCCGTCCGCTCCGGGAGCGGTCAAAGGCGGAGTCTTAGTCGCGGAAAGAGTGCGGATTTTCAGGTTCCGAAACGAGACTTCCTCGCCCTTATCGAGGATCGCGAGTGACGATTTCACTTTCGATCCGAAGCTCGCATGCACCTTCGCCTTGTTCGCCGCCACGGCCTGTTTGAGCGCCGCGCTGCCACATTCATACTCCAGCACTTTCTGCCCGTTCAGCCAGTGCTCCACATGATTTCCCAGCACTGAGATCATCCCCCGATTCCACTGCTCCTCATCTGGACGTTCGGCCACCAGCACATTCATCCCCGCTTTTTGCGGCAGCACTCCGTAAAGCGCGCCGGTGCGGAAAAGCGCCCCGCCTTTCAGACCCTCGGGATGATGCACGTCATCGATGATCTGATACTCATGCCCAGCCGGTTTCCCTCCCACGCCGCCGCGCGCAAAATACAGCACGCCACTGAGCGCGGACGCCGCGAGCTTGAACTCGAATTTGAACTCGAAATCGCCGAACTGCTCCGTCGTCACCAGATCGCCGCCAGTCGGCTTTCCGCTCTGCCGCACGGACTTCGGGAGAAACAGCGCACCACTCTTGATCTCCCAGCCTTCCTTCAGGAATTCGCGCTTCTGCAATCCCTGCAAACCCGTCACCGCTTTTCCATCAAAAAGCAGCTTCCAGCCGTCCGCTTTCTCCGCGGGAGTGAGTGAATTTGTCGCGCCATCTTCCTGCGCAAAAGAACACGCGGCCAGCGTCAGCAGGATCACTGGGGAAAGGCGTTGAGGAGTCATAGGACGGGGAGCGTATCTGGCGGGTATGCACGCGCAAGCCAGACTTGCCGCGCCGCGAAACGCGTGCTCTTCCTCATTCATGGCCGCTCTTTCCGTCACCGTTTACCGCACCACTTCCGGCCTCATCGCGCAACGCGGCGAGGACTGCTTCCTTCTTCCAAACGCCACGCTCGACCGCCTTTTCACCGACGCCGATCCCGAAGTCTGGCTCCACGGAAAGCTCGCCACCGCCACGCCCGTCCTCTTGCCAGACATCCTCCTCCCGCCCATCGAAAGCCAGGAAGTCTGGGCCGCTGGCGTCACCTACCTCCGCAGTCGCGATGCCCGCATCGAGGAATCCAAAGACACCGGCGGCGGCACCTTCTACGACCGCGTGTACGACGCCGAGCGCCCCGAGATCTTTTTCAAAGCCACGCCACACCGCGTCGTCGGCCAGCGTGGGAAAATGCGCCTCCGCAGCGACTCCAAATGGAACGTCCCCGAGCCCGAACTCACCCTCGCCATCAATCGCGAAGGCCGCATCTTCGGCTACACGATCGGCAACGATCTCAGCTCCCGCGACATCGAAGGCGAAAACCCGCTCTACCTCCCGCAGGCCAAAGTCTTCACCACCTGCTGCGCTCTCGGCCCCGGCCTCGTCGTCCGCGATCCCCTGCCCCGCGACACCGTCATCCAGATCCACATCTGGCGTGATGGCTCCCCCGTTTTCTCCGGCGAAACTTCCCTCGCCCAGATGAAGCGCACCTTCACCGAACTCGCCGCCTTCCTCTTTCGCGACAACGACTTCCCCAAAGGATGCTACCTCCTCACCGGCACCGGCACCGTCCCTCCAAACGACTTCACTCTCGCCACCGGCGATGAAATGCGCATCCACATTGCCGGCCTCGGCACCCTCGTGAACACCATCGCCTGAGCCGGACGAAAAAGAGCCCGTCCAAAGCGCAACCCCGGTGCGATCACCGGATATGAAAATCTTCCTCCTCATCCCCCTGCTCGCCGCCGCCCTCCTCTTTTCCGGCTGCGAAGCAACCGTCGTCGATGGCCGCCCATACCACAGGCAAGCCTACGGCTACGGCCACCGCAATTATTACGACTCGGATCGCGGGCGGGACTACGGATACCGCACCAGCCGCGACGATCGCTATTATCACCGGAGCGATTCCTCATACCGCCAGGGCTACGTGAGCACGCGCCCCGTTTACTCGACGCCGCAATATAGTCGGACCCGGGAGATCCATCGCACGCCGATCATTTCCCCTCGCTCACACGGGCCGCGCACCGTCGTGAAAGTGGAAGCGCCCGCGCACAAGCGCTCGAAAAAGAAGGACAACGGCCACGACCGCCGCTGAGCGCGGGGATTCAGGGCGGACGCCCGCGACTCACCTCACGGGCGTCCGGCTCGGGAGTTTCCCGCCCCTTTCCGGCACTGCCGGACTTTAACAAACCGGAGAAACCCCTTGCCATCCCAAGGAGCCTGACTACCTTCCGCCTCCCTTTCTCCCGTCATTGGATCTCCGTGTTGGAGCGCCCGGGTCGAAAGGACAAACCGGCAACCGTGGGAAGGGTAATTACATCATATGATTGAAATGCAGGAATTGATCGCGAAGTCATTTCGCGACTTCAA
>JANLQB010000079.1:0-3940 GCA_031367565.1 Verrucomicrobiota bacterium | reverse complement strand
CGACATCGGGAGATTCCTCCCGCTGCACCGCCTCACCTTTTCGCGGCAGGACAAATCGCTGCCGCATTCGGAGGAAACCCTCCGCCGCGTGGACGCCGCATGTGCCGAAAATGGCGCGCGAAAAATCCTGATCGCGACCGGCGGCGACGGACGCGCGCACGCCGCCATCTATCTCGTGACCGACAGCCGCGCCGTTTATTATCTACTGAGCGGAAGCGACCCGGAGCTGCGCAATAGCGGGGCGATTTCGCTGCTGCTTTGGGAGGGAATCCGCTGGGCCTCCGAGCAGGGGAAATGTTTTGATTTTGAAGGAGCAATGGTCGAATCGATCGAGCGTTCGTTTCGATCGTTTGGCGGGCGTCAGGTCCCTTTCTTCGGAATCACAAAAGGCGATTCCCTCTTCGTAAAATGGTATCGGGCAGCGTGGAAGTGGACGCATTCGTGAAAATGGCTTTGTCTGAAAGTAGTTTTCCCTTTTCACCCCAAAAAATCATGAATCAGCCCAGCCCGATCCTGCGGCTCATTCAGCGCGCCGAGGAAGCTATCCCCGCGCGCGATAGCATCGACAATTTCGAGACGCAGCATAGTGCTCGGCGGTGGGATGCTTCGCTCTACCGGCCCGTGGCGGATGAAATGTTGCATGTCGCTTTTCCGGAATGGCGCGCGTCGATAGCCTGGCCGGAGGGGAGGCGTTTTGCAGCGTGCCTGAGCCATGATGTGGATAGCGTGCAGCTCGACAGTCGATATGAGCTGGCGCGGACGGTGGGGTTGCTTTCGCGAAATGCGATCGGGTTGGGGAAGAAGTTGAAGCCGATCGGTAGTTTGGTGGGTCTGCGGAAAACCCCGCAGAGGTTCGATGTGTTCACGCCTTGGGTCGAGGCCGAGCAGCAATTCGGTTTTCGTTCGACGTTTTTCTTTTTCCCAACGCACGTCCGCGAGCGGCATATCATCGACAATGTGTATCGCTGGGATGACCGGACGACTTATCGCGAAGAGACTTGCCCGGTGCGGGAAATCGCGCGGGATTTGCACCGGCGCGGATGGGAGATCGGGCTGCACGGGAGCTATCTCTCTCCGCTGAGCGGCGACATGCTCGCGGAGCAAAAGGCGGATGTGGAAAAGGCGATCGGCGAAACGGTCGTCAGCAGCCGGCAACACAATCTGCATTTCGATTCCGCAAAGACGCCTGCGCTTTTGGAAAAGGCCGGGCTACTGGTCGATTCCACGCTGGGCTCGAATCGCGATATCGGCTTCCGCGCGGGCACCTCGTATCCGTTCCAGATGTGGGATGCCGCCGCGCGCGACTGGCTGCGGCTCGTGGAAATCCCGCTCGTGTTGCACGATGGCGCGCTGCTGCGCCCGGACAATCTCGATCTCGATTTGGAAAGCGCGTTCACGCTTTGCAAAACGATCATCGACCGCGTGGCGGAGACGCGCGGCGTGGTGACCCTACTATGGCACCCGGACAAGGCGGCATTGCCGGACTGGTTCGCGCTTTACACGCGGCTGCTGGCCTACATTCACGAGCAAAACGGCTGGGGGGCATCGGCGCGCGACATTCATCAATGGTGGGCATCGAGCGGCCTGGGTGCGCGGCATCACGCGCTGATGCTAAAACTCGCGGAGGCGGCGCGGTAGCATGTGTGGCATCTGGAGCTATTTCGGCTCGCGCCATCCCGAGGATCGGCTCGTGGATGTGCCGCATCGCGGGCCGGATGGGCGCGGGGTCGAGGTCTTCCGCCACGGCGACCTCGAAGTGGAAATGGCGCACTGGCGGCTGAGCATTCTCGATCTGTCGAGCCGCAGCGATCAGCCACTGGCTTATCGGGGCGGACGTTACCAGGTCGTTTTTAACGGCGAGATTTATAACTACCGCGAGCTGCGCGCCGAGCTGCGCGAGGCGGGCTATGAGTTTCAATCCGACGGCGACACGGAAGTGATCCCGGCAGCTTACGATCACTGGGGGGAGGATTGTCTCGCGCATTTTCGCGGGATGTTTGCGTTCTGTTTGTGGGATCGGGAAAAGGGGGTGTTTTTCGTCGCGCGCGATCGTTTCGGCATCAAACCGCTTTACTATTATAGGTCGGAGCGCGGCGTGGCATTCGCGTCGGAGATCAAGCAGTTCGGCGGGCTGCACGGCTTTCGAGCGAAGGCCAACTTGAAGCGCGTCACCGAGTTCCTCGCATACGGCGCGCAGGATCATACGGACGAGACGATGTGGGACGGCGTGCGCCAACTGCGCGGCGGCGAGTGTGTGACGCTCGATGCCGCTTCGTGGAAAGCCGCACGCAGCCTACCGATCCGGCGCTGGTATGAATTGCGCCCGGCCGAGCCGTTTCAGGGTACCTTCGAGGAGGCGTCAGCGAAGTATCGCGAGGTCTTCATGGAAACCGTGGCGCTTCATCTGCGCTCCGACGTGCCGCTGGGCTCGTGCCTTTCGGGCGGGATGGATTCGAGCGCGATCGTGTGCGCGATGAATGGCCTCTTGAACCAGGAAGGGCGCGGGGAAATCCAGAATACCTTTTCGTGCTGCTTCGAGGAGGCGGATTGCGATGAGCGTCCATTCATGCATGCGGTCGAGGATTTCACGGGAGTCCGGCCGCACCACATTTTCCCGAAAGCGGAGGGGGCGCTCGCCGCACTGGAAACGATGATCTGGCATCAGGATGAGCCAGTGAACAACGCCTCGATTTTTTCGCAGTTCACACTTTTTGAAAACGTAAAAGCCGCCGGGGTGAAGGTAATGCTCGACGGCCAAGGCGGCGACGAACAGCTCGCGAGCTACCCTCAGTTTTTCGGGCCGCATCTGCTCGGGATGCTGTCGCGAGGCCAGTTTGCGGGCGCCGCGCACGAGACGCGCCGCTTCCGGGAATTGCACGGCTGGACGCTGCGCGACACGGCGAAGAGCCTGCTGTTCTGGTTCGGCCCTGAGTGGGTGGACCGGACGATCCGCAATCGGCGCAAGCGCCGGAAACAGCCCGGCTGGCTCGCCTGGGATGCGCTGGAGGAGCGCGGCGTCGGACTCGGCGCCCCATGGGTCCGCGACGAGAGCGAGCGCAGGCCAGTGACCACGGAATGGCTCTCGCGAATGATGCTCACCACCACGACGCTGCCCATGCTGCTGCACTGGGAGGATCGGAACTCCATGGCGCACAGCATTGAGGCGCGCGTGCCGTTTCTCGATCACAAGCTGATCGAATTCACGCTCGGTCTGCCGGATGAATTTAAGACGCGGGACGGCGTGACCAAGCGCATCCTGAAATCCGCGATGCGCGACGTGATGCCTTCAAAAGTCATCGACCGCACGGATAAGAAGGGATTTGCGACGCCGGAGGAACACTGGCTGCGCGCCGATCCGAAAGGGGAGTTTCGCTCCATCCTCCTCGACACCGCGCGGGAAAATCCGCTGGTGCTTTCCGCCGCCGGAGTGGAGGCGGAGTTCGATCAGTTCATCCAGCGCCGGAAGCCTTTCAGCAATGTCTTCTGGAGGATGATCACTTTCGGAATCTGGGCGCGGCGGTTTGGCATCGAGTTTTAATCTCAAAATCAGGCAAATTTGCATTCGTCGCCGCACCGGAATAGCAATGGGACTTTCAACCCTCCCATGAATCGACTTGCTTCATTTTTGCTGATCCTCGGCGTGGCCACATCCGATGCCGTGGCGCGCAGTGCGACGGAGCAACTCCCCTAGCCGGAAAATCGTCGGGCTGCGATGCGAGTTCTCTACGTCAACCACACCCTCCAAAAAAGCGGCGCAGGCATCAGCCTCTCGACGCTGCTGCGAAATCTGCCGCCGGAGGTGGAGAAGTTTTTTCTCGTCCCGTCGGGATCGGAGATTGATTCGATGCTCGGCGCCGCACCGGAGCGGACTTTTCGCGAACGATTCCTGTGTCAGTTCATGACCACGCTTTACACGCCGCAATACCCCGCATGGCTCTTC
>JANLQB010000068.1:0-4281 GCA_031367565.1 Verrucomicrobiota bacterium | reverse complement strand
AAGCTGCGTGTAACCCACGTTCGTATCGACACCCGTCGCGGGCGGCTCGACGCCGAGTTCCAGCGAAGGCAGCGGCGTGAGGTGCCCGATGCGTTTCGCCGCGAGTTGATCCATCGACACCGCGCCGCTGCGCAAATCGCTGCCCGTCGTCCGCGTGATCGTGGTGCCCGTGAGAAAGCCGCCTGTTTTCACATAATGCCCGTCGCCCGTATTGCTCGCCGCATTCCACATATTGCGCAGCACGAGGATGTCCTCCTGGTGCGGCGCGAGCGGTTCCAGAATCGGCGAAAGCGCAAATTCCCGCCCCGCGCCCGTCGGAGCCCACGCGCCAGGACGCACCCCGTTTGGCATGTAAAGCACGGCCATCCGCACGGGTGCCTTTGCCGTCGCCGCGCGCAGCGGCTGCATCGCATCGAGCAGCGGCAGGCAAAGGGTGGCGCCGAGGCCTTTGAGCATCGTGCGGCGGGAAATGGGCGGGTTCTTCATGAGCGTTTAGTTTTGCACCGCCAGTGGTGCGGAGCCGCGGCGGTTTTGAAATGGGTAACTCTTCACGATTTCCATGACCAACGACTCCACTCGATAATCCGACGCGGCCAGCGTTTTCGCGGCGCGGCGCACGATCGGCACGTCGTAGGATTCGAGCCCGCGATTGAGCGCGTAGGCGAACATTCGTCCCGTGAGATTGCGCGCGAACTCGTCCTTGCGCGCGAGCAGGATTTTCTTCAGAGCCATCGGGCCAGTGAATTTTTCGCCGGTCACCATCTCGCCCGTCGCATCGACGGGTTGCCCCGCGATCTCCGTGCGCCAGCGCCCGATCGCGTCGAAATTTTCCAGCCCAAATCCCGGCGGATCGAGCCGCTGGTGGCAGCCCGCGCAGTTGGCGTCCTTGCGATGCTGTTCGAGTTGCTGGCGAAAGGTGAGGCCGTCGCGGACTTTGTCGCTCGATGGCAGGCTTTTGATCAGCGGCGGCGGAGGCGGGGCGGGGGAGTCGAGGATTTCTTCGAGGATCCATTTGCCGCGCAGCACCGGGCTCGTGCGGCGCGGATACGAGGTGATCGTGAGCACCGCGCCCATCGTCACCACGCCACCGCGATTTCCATCCGGCAGCGTCACGCGTTGAAAACCGTCGCCGGAAAAATCGAGGCCGTAGTGCTTCGCGAGCGTCGCGTTCACGTAAGTGTAGTCGGCATCGAGAAGCTTCAGAATGCTCCCGTTTTCGCGCAGCAACGCGTGGAAGAATTCGATCGGCTCGGCCGCCATCGCCTCGCGCACGGCGGCGGTGTATTCGGGGAATTTGTCCGTGTCCGGCTGCGCGGAAGTTTGCAGTTCATGCACGCGCAGCCATTGCCCGGCGAAGTTGTCCGCAAACGCGCGAGCCTTGGGATCGCGCAGCATCCGGCGCGTCTGCGCGGCGAGCGCGGCGGGATCGCGCAGTTTTCCCTCCGAGGCGACGCGGAAGAGTTCGTCGTCCGGCATCGACGACCACAGGAAATAGGAGAGCCGGCTTGCGAGTTCGTGATCGTTCACGGGCTGTGCGCCCGTGTCGCGCGGGACTTCGATGCGGAAGAGGAAATGCGGCGAGATGAGCACGGCGCGCAGGGCGAAACGGACCGCGTCGTCGAAAGAGTCCCCGCGTTTTTCCGCCTCGGTAAAGAGCCCGAGCAGCGCCTCGACCTCCGCCGTTTCCACGGGCCGCCGAAACGCGCGCGTCGCGAAATCTTCGAGGCACTTTCGCGCATCGTCGGGATGCGTCGCCACCTTCGCTTTCGCGAGCAGATCCGTCGCGGTCGAAAGATACTTTTCCATCAGCACCGGTGGGAGGAAGAGCGTCGCGGAGTTGTTATCGAACCCACCGCCGCCGCCGCCATCCGGCGGAAACGCATCCGCCGGCCGCGTATCCACGCCGAGCAAATCGCGCACCGTGTTGTTGTATTCCAGCCGGCTCAGCCGATGCGGAAACGCGCGGCCCGGATCGCGCGGCACGGCTTCGAGATCGGGATCGTTCAGCGTGTGCCCCAGCCAATCCAGCACGCGCTTTTTCTCTTCGTCGGTTGGCTGCGGCTTGTCGTCTGGCGGCATCGCGCCATCACGCAATTCCGCGAGCGCCTTGTCCCAAGTTTTCACCTCGCGATAAATTGCCGCGAGGTCCGTCCCCTCGTGCAATTTTACGCCTCCTTTCTGCTTCTCCGCGCCGTGGCATTTGAAACAATATTTCTCCAGCACCGGGCGCACTTCTTTCTCAAAATCCGCCGCCGCGAAAGCGTTCAGCGCGAGCGCGGACGTCATGAAAAAAGTTCGGATGAGCATGCGCTGAAATGACCGCCGGGCCGGGCGGTTCTTAGCGCCAGCCGGGGGTCAGCCGAGGCGCGCGAGGATCGCGTCCACGTCATACACGCAGCCGCCCCACGTCCCGCCGCTCGCGTTTTGCAGCGCGGCCCACAGCCGCGTGTCGGCGGGGAGCGCGGGGTGCGGCGCGAGGTCGGTTCTTGATTCGCGGGCGGCGAGGATTTGCGCGCCTTCGTCGGCGGAAAAAGTGCGGTCGTTTTCGCCGACGAAATTCACGGTGCCGATCATTTGTATGCGGTCGATTTCGACGCGGATCGTATCGCCATCGCGCAGCTTCCCGAGCGGGCCGCCGGCCAGCGCTTCGGGGCCGATGTGGCCGAGGCACGCGCCCGTGCTGACGCCGGAGAAACGGGCATCGGTGAGCAGCGCGACTTGTTTGCCGAAGGGCAGCGCCTTGAGCGCGGACGTGATTTGGTAAGTCTCTTCCATGCCCGTGCCGAGCGGCCCGATGCCGGCGAGGACGAGCGTGTCGCCGGCCTGCACACGGCCTTCGCGGAGCGCAGCGATGGCGGCGGCTTCGCTCGTGAAAACGCGGGCGGGGCCGGTGTGGCGATAGACGCCGTCGGGGCCGACGACGCTCGGGTCGATGGCGGTGGCTTTGATGACGCTGCCTTCGGGCGCGAGATTGCCGATCGGGAAAACGAGCGTGCCGGTGAGGCCGCGCTCTTTCGCCCGCTCGGGCGACATGATGACTTCGTCGGGATCGACCCCATCGCGTTCGCGGAGGATCGCGCGGAATTTTTCGCGACGCGGACTGCGTTCCCAAGCGTCGAGATTTTCGCGGAGCGTCGCGCCGGTGGTGGTGAGTACGTCGCAATCGAGCAGGCCGAGTGTGCGCAGATGCAGCATCACTTCGGGCACGCCACCCGCGAGGAAGACGCGGATCGTCGGATGATATTGCGGGCCGTTTGGCAGGACATCGACGAGGCGCGGCGTGGCGCGATTTACCGCGATCCAATCTTCGACGTGCGGACGCGGGAGCCCGGCGGCGTGGGCGATGGCGGGGATGTGCAGCAGGAGATTCGTGGAGCCGCCGAAGGCCGCGTGGACGACCATTGCGTTGCGGATGCTGGCGTTTGTGAGGAGGTCGCGGCTCGCGAGTTTTCGCTCTTCCAAAGCGACGAGCGCACGGGCGCTGCGGGTCGCGAGTTCGGTCCAGACGGGCTGCCCACTCGGGGCGAGCGCGCTGTGGGGAAGCGCCATGCCGAGTGCTTCGGCGACGACTTGCGAAGTGGCCGCGGTGCCGAGGAACTGACAGCCGCCGCCCGCTGAAGCGCACGCGCGGCAGCCGAGTTCCGACGCTTCCTTCAGCGAAATGAGTCCGCGCGAATAGCGCGCGCCGATCGTCTGCACTGCGCCTGCGTCCTCGCCGTTGCTCGGCGGAAGCGTGACGCCGCCGGGCACGAGCACGCCCGGCAGATCGCGCATCGCGGCGAGCGCCATCATCATCGCCGGAAGGCCCTTGTCGCACGTCGCCACGCCGAGCACTCCGGCGCGGCGAGGGAGCGAGCGGATGAGGCGGCGGAAGACGAGCGCGGCGTCGTTGCGATACGGCAGCGAGTCGAACATGCCCGTCGTGCCCTGCGTCCGGCCATCACACGGATCGCTGCACGCCGCCGCAAAAGGCACGGTGCCGAGCCGCCGCAGCTCGCGCGCAGCGGCCTCCACGAGTAGCCCGATTTCCCAATGCCCCGTGTGATAACCCAGCGCGATCGGCGAGCCATCCGGTGCGCGCAGCCCGCCCTGCGTCGAGAGGATGAGGAACTGCTTTCCATTTGCCAGAGCCGCTTCCCAGCCCATGCCCACATTTTGCGTCAGCCCGAAAAGATCGCCGCTCGGGCTGCCGCGCAGCAGTTCATCCGTGAGCGGCAGCGCGCCCGCCGGCCCCGGCTGGCGCGTGGTGATTTGGTAAATGGAATCGTCGTCGTCGGGAAA